>JAGAPM010000282.1 GCA_017623265.1 Lentisphaeria bacterium
CGTTAAAAAGGAGAAAATAGATGAATTTCAAAAAGTTACTGATTACTGCTGCAGCTCTGCTTCCCGCTCTTCTTTCTGCGCAGGGGCAGCTTCCCGCTGTTACTGCCATGCCCGCAACTTTGGGAAAATATGCCCCCACTGCCACCGAGATCGGCGAAGTCCGTTCCACGGAAAGCGTGCCGCTGACCGCCCGGGTGAAGGGTGAGATCGTGAAAATCAACTTTACGGAAGGGGAAAAAGTCAAAGCCGGGACCGTACTTTTTGAGATCGATCCCCGTGAATATGAAGCGGCTCTTCTGAGTGCGCAAGCCGATCTGGCGAAAGCGAAGTCGGAAAAAGATCACGCGGATCTGGAATTCAAGCGTCACGAAGAACTGCGGGAAAGCGATGTGGATTCCGATGCCAAGTTCCAGCAGTACAAAAACCAGAAACAGAAGGCAGATGCCTCTTATCTTGCGGCAGAAGCGGCGGTAAAACTGGCAGCGCTGAATCTGGAATACACCAAGATCAAAGCGCCCTTCGACGGCTGGGTGGGACTCCGGGACTGCAGTCTGCATGAACTGGTGGGACCCGGCACAGCAAAGCAGCAGCTTGCGACCATCGAAAAAAGCGGCGGGATCAAAGTCGATTTCAATATTGCGGAAACGGATCTGATCACGCTTCAGCGCAATATGGCGCAGAACAAACTCCGGGTCCGGGATTTCCCCGTAAAACTGTTCCTGCAGGATGGAAAACCGATCGATCTGACCGGTTCTCTCAAGGCGTGGGACAATAAAATCGATACCCGGACCGGCACACTGAAGATGCAGGCAGTCTTTGATGATCCCGACCGGAAACTCATCCCCGGTCTATATGTGAATGTGCTGCTGACTCTCGGTCCGGCAACGGATATGATCGAAATCCCCTCGGTGGCTGTCACAGAGGATATCGCTGGATCCTATGTTTATGTTCTGACCAAAGTGGAGGGCAACACTGCCACTGCCGAACGCCGTTACATCAAGATTGCGGCGGAACAGCGCAAACTGCTGCCGGACGGAACCTATACTACAGTCTCTTTTGTCAAAGAGTGGCTGAAAGTAAATGAACTCTTTATCACAGCCGGCATCCAGAAAGTGAGAAACGGCGCCCGGTGTCAGTTCCGGAAAGGATCGGACGAATGATCAGCCGTTTTTTCATTCATCACCCGCGTTTTGCGATCGTTATCTCCCTGCTTTTTCTGTTGGCGGGGACCATTGCGATCTTCGTTCTGCCGGTAACGCAGTACCCCAACATCACGCCTTCCACCATCACCGTTACCGCAAACTTCCCCGGTGCCAGTGCGCAGGATGTGATGGACTCCGTGATCTCCCCCATCGAGACCAACATCAACGGGGTCAAAGATATGCTCTATTTTTCGTCCACGGCTACGGACAGCGGAACGGCTGCGATCACCGTCACTTATAACATCGGGACCAACGGCGACAACAACACGGTCAATACCCAGAACCGGGTGAACTGGTCGGAAGCTGCGCTGCCGGAAGATGTGAAACGGCAGGGTGTTACCGTTAAAGAACGCTCCGCAAACATGCTCATGGTCGTGTGCATTTATTCTCCGGATAATACACTGGATGCGCTGGCGTTGAGCAACTTCCTTTCCATCTATATCAAAGACCGGATCGCCCGTATCCCCGGCGTGGGGGATGTTTCGATCCTCGGTGAACGGAAGTTTGCCATGCGGATCAATCTGGATGCGGATAAAATGGCGGCACTGAAGCTGAATCCCAGCGATGTGATTGCTGCGATCAAAGCACAGAACGTACAGGTCGCATCCGGGGTGCTGGGCGATGCCCCGGCGGAATCCGGTCAGGCGATGCGGTTTGCGCTCAGTACGCAGGGGCGTCTCCGTACGGCGGAACAGTTTAAAAAGATCGTGATCCGCACCGAAGCAGACGGCTCGGACATTACACTGGGAAATATTGCGGATGTGGAAGAAGGTTCCGAATCCTACGCCAGCGAATCCACCGCCAACGGCAAGCCCGCCGCCGCCCTTGCGATTTATCAGCTGCCGGTTGCAAACGGGCTGGAGATCGCCGCCGCTGTCCGGAAAGAGCTGAACGACCTGAAAGGAACGACTTTCCCGCCGGGTGTGGACTACTCGGTACTTTACGATTCCACACAGTTTGTGGAGGCATCCATTGATGAAGTGGTACAGACTTTGATCGAGGCGGTGCTGCTGGTCATTCTGGTCACATTCCTTTTTCTTCAGGATTGGCGTGCAACCCTCGTTCCCACCGTGGCAATCCCCGTTTCCCTTGTAGGCACCTTTGCAGTAATGTATGCCATCGGATACAGTATCAACCTGATCACACTGTTTGGCTTGATTATGTATATAGTGATCTTTGTGTATTATTCCATTGTTGTCATTTAAAAAGTAACTCTACTTATGTATGAGTAATGGCTTGCTCCGAAGGATTCCGCCCTCAAATCCATGGAACAGGTCACCGGTCCGGTTATTGCGACCACCGCCGTTCTGCTGGCGATGTTTGTGCCGGTCTGTTTTCTGCCGGGGATCACTGGTGTAATGTACCGCCAGTTCGGGATCACGATTTCCGTTGCTGTGCTGATCTCCACAGTCAATGCGCTGACCCTCAGTCCCGCCTTGAGTGCGTGTCTGTTGAAACAGCCGGAGAACGGCAAAACGCTGGCGGAAAACAAGTTCATAGTCTTTCGTAAGCTGGATGAATGGTTTGATAAATTCACCAATGGTTATACATGGCTGGTCCGCACTCTTGTCCGGAAAGCATTTCTTGTGCTGTTGGTCATGGGGGCTATCCTTTTCGGTGCGGTCCGGATCTTTGAAAAACTGCCCACCGGCTTTGTTCCGACGGAAGACCAGGGGATGTTCTTTGTCAATGTACAGCTCCCGGATGCGGCGTCTCTGGAACGGACTCAACAGATCTCCGCCAGGATCAATCAAATTCTCGGCGGTATGGAACTGGTGGAAAATTATCTGGTGGTTTCCGGCTACAACATTCTGACCGGCTCCAATTCCTCCAACAGTGCCATGGTCATTGTGACGCTGAAAGACTGGAAGACCCGGGGCAGCGTGACACAGGATCAGGTGATGATGGACTTCATGAAGCGTGCTTCCGGTATTCACGGCGCCACGCTGACGCCATTCGGAACGCCTACGATCCCGGGGATCGGTACTACCGGCGGTTTTTCGTTCTTTCTGGAAGATCCCTCCAACAACATGACGCCTGCCCAGATGCAGGAAGTGGTCAACTCGATCGTCTCTGCTGCCAATCAGGATCCGGCGTTGATGAATGTCTTTTCCACCTTCCGTGCCACTTTCCCCCAGATCATGCTGAACATCGACCGGGAAAAGGC
>JAGAPM010000283.1 GCA_017623265.1 Lentisphaeria bacterium
CCTCAATGTATCGGGTGATATCACTGGTCCCGCCCACGTTCCGCCAGTCGATCTTGACATTGCGTCCGGTTTTCTGCTTATAATATTTCCGGAAGCCCCGTTCCGATTCATATTGAATGGGGGCAGTGTGGGGGGAGACGACCACAAGTGTATCGACTTCATCCGCATGTGCCGCTTCTTTTTCCTGATCCGGCCGGAGCAGGACCGGCAGGGCGATCAGCAGTGCCGGGGCAAGAAATGCCAGAATGAGCCGTTTCAGCATGTTGCACGCTCCAGAATCGAGATCCGTTCTGCGGGGACGGAGAAGGTCAGCCGGTCGCCGTCTCTGCGTTCTGCTGCGGCATATTCATTAATATAGAGGGGATCTTTGCATCCATCCAGTGAAATGGTGCGGAAGGAGCTTTCGCCCAGGAACGAACTCCGTTCAATGGTACCGGTGAAGCAGTTGAGCGCATCCGGGGCTGCATCGCATTTTGCAGCTTCGGGACGGAATGCCAGCGTGTAATGTTCCCCTGTTTTGCAGTCGCCGGGGAGAGTCCGCCAGATGCCCGCTTCTGTCTGGAAGATCGCATAGTTCCCTTCGTTGTTCCGGAACTCGGCATCCAGAAAGTTGATATCACCGAGGAAGGAAGCGCAGAACCGGTTTGCGGGATGATTGTAGATCGTGACCGGCGAACCGGACTGGGAAAGATTTCCTTTTTCCAGCACTGCCACCTGATCTGCCATGGACAGGGCTTCTTTCCGGTCGTGTGTCACATAGACTGCGGTAATGTGGCGTTCACTGCAGATCCTGCGGATTTCAAAGCGCATGGTGTCCCGCAGTTTCGCGTCCAGATTGGAGAGAGGCTCATCCAACAGCAGGACTGCCGGATCCAGTGCCAGCGCCCGGGCAAGGGCGATCCGCTGCTGCTGACCGCCGGAGAGAGAGGGGACCTTCCGGTGGATGAAGTCTTCCATCCGGACCAGTTCCAGCATTTCTTTCACGCGGGAGTTGATCTCGTTTTTGGACATATTGGTCATTTTCAGTCCGAACGCAATGTTATCATAAACATCCATGTGTGGCCACAGTGCATAATTCTGAAAGACCATGGGCATGTTGCGTTTTTCCGGCGGCAGTTGAGAGATGTCTTTCCCATCCAGCAGGATTTTTCCGGAGTCGGCGGGGATCAGCCCGGCAAGGATCCGGAGCAGGGTGGATTTTCCGCAGCCGGAAGGTCCCAGCAGAAATGCCATTTCTCCATCGTTGACAGTCAGGGAGATATCGTTGAGGACTTTTCCTTCGGATGCCTGATAAGTCTTTGAAATATTGAGGATTTTTAATTCAGCCATAAGAGATCGCTCCTGAAGAGAGGTTTGCTGTTTTCTGAAATTACTGGAATAATTTACCACAGAAACAGCAGTTTTTCAATCGGAAGAATAATCGCGGATAAAAAAATCCTGTTTTTTTTCTTTTTTTGATTTGTGTTTTTTCAGAACTGTTGTATATTGTGAATGAACATTGTTTTCTTACAACAACATAAACATAAAGGATTTTAGACATGTCTCTCACGAAACGTGAAATCGCCCAGCAAGTCGCATCTTTGATCGGATCCACCAAGTCTGATGCTGCAGCAGCAGTTCAGGCAACACTGGATATCATGGCGAAAGAACTGGCAGCAGGCGGTCACATCGAACTCCGCGGCTTTGGTGTCTTTGAAGTCAAGACCCGCAAAGCCAGCATCGGCAGAAACCCCCGCAAACCCCAGGATACCGTTAAGATCCCCGCCCGCAAGGTCGTGAAATTCCGCGCCGGTAAAGAACTGGCTGCGATCCTGGAAAAAGAATAAGCCGATCTCTGAAACGATTCTTTTTGGCTCCGGAGCATGTTGATGTTCCGGAGTTTTTTTGTGCCTGAAAGCGGGAGAAATGCGACTCAAATCAAGAGAAGCGGAGTCAGCGCAGAAAATCGGGATCGCGTTTCCACTCTTTGCGATAGAGCTTGATGGCTGTGTGGAGAACATCGCCCCAGAGTTTGGAATCCAGTTTGCCGAACTTGGAGTAAACTGCAATGAAGCGCAGGGCATCCCGCTTGGTCAGACCCGCATCCATGGAAGAGAAAAAGATCCCTGCCAGATCCTTGATCCGCATCCGGCGGGGGATAACTTTCCGGATCTCTGCCCGGTGCAGATCCAGTACGCAAAGCGAAACTTTACCCTCATCTGCAAAGAGCTTTTCATCCAACAGAAAATGGCAGATATAGCAGTCCCGGTGGTTCAGACCGGCAAAGTGCATTTTCGCACAGGTCTCTGCCAGACGGTCAATGATTTCGTGTTTTAACTTTTCCGGCGGGGGATTTTCTTTCCAGTTCCGGCAGAAATCTTCCAGCGGGATCTTGTTCTGCAGCTCATCCGTGATGATGAACGATTCCTGTTTCGCCGGATTGGATCCCCGTTTTGCAAAGGCACGGCATTTCATGGTGGGAATGCCCAGTTTTTCCAGCAGCCGGATCGCTTCGAACTCATTTTCCGCCCCGAGGACCGGTTTTTTGCCCATGGAAAGGCATTTGAAGATCTCTTTCCAACCAACGCCGCGATGGATCTTAACAAAGTAGTTCCTGTTATTGAACCGGAAACGCATGGTCTTGCGGTTCTTGACATTGCGGAAGACTTCCCCCTCAATGGCGAAAACCGTATCAAACAAATCTTTTTCAGCAAAAAACGCTTTCAGTTCAGGATCGAGAAACATAAAAAACCTTTCATTTTTCCATAATATACAGCCGGATTTGTCAAAATAAAGTTGAAAGCGCAAAAAAAATGGAAAATCGCATTGAAAAACAGAAAAACGGGACTAAAGTATGGTGAGTTCACCTTAATAAAGACGGATAATAAGAGAAAATGCGTTTTCAATGCCCATTCTGCAACAATGTGATCGAGATCCCCGATGAATACCGGGGATACCGTGTTGCATGTTCCAGTTGTGATAAACGGATCATTGCGCCCTCCACTCCTTTTGAAGAAGGGTGTGTGATCGGTGACTTTGTGATCCGTGCCAAACTGGGGGAAGGGGCGATCGGTGCCGTTTACAAGGCGTTTCAGCTTTCTCTGGAACGGATCGTGGCGTTGAAGATCCTCTCCAATAAACACATTACCGAGAAGGGGTTGATCGAATTTCAGCGTGAGGCGCGCGCCGCCGCAAAGTTGATCCATGTGAATCTTGTGCAGAGTTACGCTGTCGGCGAGGATAATGGAATCTGTTATATGGCAATGACATATATCAACGGCGAAACGCTCAAATCCCGTATCCGGCGGACCGGTCCCATTCCCTGCGATGAAGCGCTGCATATTATTCAGCAGGTGGCGGAAGCATTGCACTACGCATGGACGGAAAGTCATTTGATCCACCGGGATGTGGAACCGGATAATATTATGCTTTCCGAAAACGGGATCGTCAAGCTGACCGACCTCGGTCTTGCCATGAATCAGGCGGAATGGCGGCAGGA
>JAGAPM010000284.1 GCA_017623265.1 Lentisphaeria bacterium
AAATATTTATCAGGACAGTCGCAGCAGATACAGGAAAACAGTTTTGCAACAGCCCCTTTTTCGTGCCCCTCCAGAGAACGGCAGCACAGCCCTCCCCGTCCTCCCGGCGGCATGGGGGGCAAAGCACGCTGAAGGCGTGCGGGATCACAGCCTGTGGGCTTGCCCGCAGGATACCGGCGTTACACACAATTTTGCGCTCTGAAGGAGCGCGGGAGAGCTCTGCGGCGGAAAAAAATCCCTCACCCCCCTTGTTTTTTTCTGTTTTCTATGATATATTTCTTTGCACGACAATGAATTTCAATCACAAAAACGAGGTTAAAAAACAATGAAAACACGGAAACTTTTTGTACTCCCTGCGATCTGCTGCGCTCTGGCACTGACGCTGGGTGCCTACGGCGAGGAAAAACAGGAAAATGCAAAAGCAGAGGCAGAAGCCAATACGGAAGCGGATGCCAAAGCCAAAGCCAAAGCCAAAGCAGAAGCAAAGGCAGAAGCAGAGGAAAAAGCAAAATTGATCTTCAGTAAAGATGGAAAAACCATCACCGGAGTGAAAGATAAAGGTATCAAGTCTGTTGTTATTCCAAATGGCGTGACGAGCATTGGGAATAGGGCGTTTCATGACTGCAAGAACCTCACAAGCATCACGATCCCGGACAGCGTAACGAGCATTGGGGGGAACGCGTTTTCCGACTGCTCCTCCCTCAAGAGCATCACGATTGGCAATGGCGTCACGAGTATTGGGAGGTGGGCGTTTTTCGACTGCTCCTCCCTCACGAGCATCACGATCCCGGACAGCGTCACGAGTATTGGGGGGAGGGCGTTTTCCAGATGCTCCTCCCTCACGCGCATCACGATCCCTGCAAAGTTCACAGACGAAGATGTGAACAAGTGGGATGTGCCCTCCAACTGCAAGATCATCCGCAGGTAAATGCGGCATCACACAGTGCGTGAGTTTTAAGAATTGCGGCGGGGCGGGAAAATTTCCTGCCCCGCCTTTTTTCAGCCTTTGAAGACTTCTTTCACCGCATCCAGGAAGCCGGTCCCGTTCACGTTATCCGGTTCCAGATAACTGCCTTCGGTCCACTCGTTCCAGCTGTTGATGGTCATGAACTTCGTTTTCTGACTGCTTTCTTCCAGCTGTGTTTTGATGTCTTTCAGCGCCTGCTTGAACCGTTCCGGCGTGTTGTTGATCATGCTGCAGCCGAAGGGATAGCCGTCGCATCCGGTCCAGGGCTGATCCGCACGGGTGCGGGGCGTGCTGTCCCAGCCCACGGTCGCGTTCGGATAATATTCCAGACCGGGGTGGTTGGCGGTAAACTCGTTCCAGAACCGGAGATAGCCGTCCCGGAACGGCAGGTAATCGGCGGTGGGCCCGGGCTGCCAGGAATGGTGCGCCCAGACATAGCTGGCGGTGCTGTCGAAGCCAAGTTCCCTTGCCAGATCGCCGGGATCGCTGGGCGTTTCTTCGCCGGGTACGATGGGTTTTCCCCACACAATCGCATTCAGATGAACACCGGGCAGACCGGCGGCAACGCAGTCCTGACGGAACTGTTCCAACGCTTTTTTTGCACCTTCCACGCTGCCGAAGATCGCCACAAATTTTGACAGTTCATAGATGGAGAAATAGGGTTTGCCATCGAGGCAGAAATATTCCGGACGGCGGAAATAATCTTCAATATGCAGTTTGCAGATCTTGCGGAAGGTTTCGGGCGTAACCAGCCCGCCGTAGAGAAGCGGATAGTTCTTCAGCACGGCAGGATGGATGTCCACCCAGTCATGGTTCGCCCACATGGTGCAGAACTTGATCCGGGACCGGTTGGGGGCGTTGAAAAATCCTTCTTCCAGCCCCCGATTGAGGAATGGGCCGTCGTTGTAGTAATACCAGTCAAAGATAAAGACATCGATCCCGGCATCGGCGGCGGCATCGATCTTCTGCGCCATGGCGGCGGGGTCTTTTTCGTCTGTATATCCCCAAGTGGGGATCCGGGGCTGGGCGTGCCCTTCAAAGCGGGGGACAGCCTGTTTCACAACTTCCCATTCGCTCCAGCCGGCGCCGTGAAATTCCGTGTTCCGGGCGTCGTCTGTGTGATAGTTGGGGAAATAATAGCAACCGAGCATTGTTTTCATATTTTCTTCTCCTGTTCAGATTTTTTCGTTCCGAAGCGTTTCAAAAGCTTCTGTGATCCCGGCGGCGTAATCCTGTTTTCCGATGGCACCGCCGTGGAT
>JAGAPM010000285.1 GCA_017623265.1 Lentisphaeria bacterium
CGGAAAAAAAAGCAGCCCCCGCAGGCTTCACCTGCGGGGGCGGGACCGCCCGGTGTCCGGGCGGCATGCGCTGTTCTGTGCGTCAGTCCTGATTGAGGGTCAGTTCGCCAAAGGCGGGCATCTGATGTACCCAGCCTCCGTTCCAGCTTGCCATTTCCCGTTCTCTTGAGGGCTTTCCGTTTTTCACGGTCTCATAATACTTGCCCCGGATAGGCTGGAAGAGCAGTTTGTTGTTCTGGGTCACATTCAATTCGATCGCCGCCAGCGGGATCTTCACGATCGCTTCCCACCGGTCGTCATAACGCTTGATAGACCGTTTCCAGTCGCAGGTCCAGGAGTTGGTGTACCCCTTGCCGTCATAGACCACATCCAGTTCGGGGTGACCGGGGTTGCCGGCATCGAACATGAACTGATAGTACACGCCGTTGCTTGCGTGACCGAGGAAAAATTCCATGATATCGCCTCTGGGGATGCTCTCCACGGAACGATCCTTTGTCCTGCTGACAGCCAGATTCTTCATATCGGGCGTAAAGCACTGGAAATAGATATAGAGATTTTCCCGGTCGTGGAGCAGACGGGCGGTACTGCGGAACTTGGCTTTCTTTCCGTGATCCGGCCCCTGATCCGCCACAACAAAATCGCCGGTCGCCCCGGCGTTGTCCCAGATCTTGGACCCGAAGGACTGCATGATCTCGCTTTCCTTCATGCCTTTGACCACGGGGACAGTCGCACGGACTGTTTTATCGTTCTTCGCCATCTCGATCCAATCGTTCAGGTGCTTGAGCTGGCGCGCGATCAGTTCCCGGCTCTTCGGGTGCTTCGCAGCTTTCAGGGCATCCTCCAGACAACTCCGCAGCTTTTCATCCAGACCCGGCTTCATGATGTACGCAGAGATCAGGGGCAGCATATCATCGCTGTAAACAGAGGCGAGTTTATTGGAGTAAAAGCTGTCACGCAGGGTGTCATAATAAAGTTTCATCTGCGGTGCGGCTTCCCGGTAGGTACGGGTAAGGTACTGATTCCGCAGTTTTTCCAGATCCTGCGTTGCATCCCACCACATCCGGGCGATGAGCCACGCATCCATGCCGGAGACATCCCACGTCTGAATGGCGGGCGGGTATGCCTTACTGCCGCTGTCCAGCGGGTGTTCGGCGGAAAATTCTTTCACATTGTGCTTGATGTAGAACAAACCGTTATCCCGCACCCGGTACGCCTGGGAACGGGGGAACTTGTTCGCCCAGCCCAGATATTCCCGCACCTGCGTGTGCTTGCTGGCTTTTCCCCAGCCGATCAGGTAATCGTTCCATTTTCCGTTGGTTTCAATGTCATAGATGGGGGTCTTTTCGTTCAGCACGAACGGACAATATTCGATCCGCACATTCTGTTCCAGCGGGAATGGAGGTGGTTCACTGGTAAAGACATAGGCATACACACCAACCGTCACATGGGGATTTGTCTTGCGGATCTCCCGGGCGACCTTGTTGATAAAGGTGTAATACTGCGCCGAACGGAACACCGGATCTTCCGGCTGGATGATCTTGCCGTTTTCCGTCTTGAAGGGAGCCAGACACTTCGGACACTTGCAGACGCCCCAGTTGTCCGCAATCGAAAGGTTGAAGTAATCCACCCTGCCCTGCTCCGGGCGGGGCAGATGGTTGAATTTTTTCGCCAGATCGGCGCGCATATTTTTCACATATTCCGGAATCATCTCGTACGCCAGAAGGCAGATCTGACCGTTGCGGTAATCCCGCTTGCCGCTTTCCATCATGGTATAATATTCCGGATGATCCTTGAAGTACACCTTGTGAGGCACATACACCTGAATCCCATGACCGACCCCGGCGTATGTAAAAGTGCCGCCGTAACGGGCGTGACCGCCGAGACGGTTCATGCGGTTGCGGGACTGCCATTCGTAATCCTGACGTGCCGGCGTATGGTAGATCCATTGGAATGCCCGGTAATCGCTTTTCGGAAGGCACAGGAAATCGGCATCCACCACGGTAAAATCCGGTGTCTCCGAGTAGATTGTGCCAAGTTCTTCGTTGGGACGCGCCCAGATAATATCGCTGTTCCGTTCCAGAAATTCGTACACACTGTGCAGCGTCCCCCGGGAAATCGCACCGAAAAGATAGATGTTACGGACACCCTCTTCCCCCACGGTCGTCCGGACCGCAAAGCCGTCGCTGCCTCTCATCTTCTTCAGGTCATCCTTGAACCGGTCTTTGGCAAAATTGGTCCCAACGAACAGCCGGCATTGGATTGCAGGATCCGCTGTCGGTTTTGAAACGATCGGCACAAATGCACCCGTAATGGAGCCGATCCATGCCTGCAGTTCCCGGGCGGCATAATCTTCCGGCTCAAAACCGTTGGGACCATCCGCCCGCCAATGCTGCCGGCTGAAATCAAGCACAATTTCCGCGGCAACATTCCGGTTTTCCACAAGTTTGCACAGGGGTGCGGGGGATTCGTTCGGTACGGAAGAGCATGCAGCAGCGAAGCATGTGCCGCAGGCAAGCAGAGCGAGAAAGACATTCCGGAGTTTTCTTTTCATGGCATTTTCCTTATTTATCGGTTCAGGCGGGGACCTGTTCTGACACAACAATAACGCTTCTGACACAATATGTCAAGACGGCATGATAACTTTTTTTCGTTTTTTTCTCCGCTCAATCAAAGAAGCCCCGTTTCAACTTCCGGTAGCGGACCGGCGGGATCAGTAACTGTTTCCGGAACGCCTTACCGAAAGAATAGACATCCGGGAAGCCCACATGCTCCGCGATCTCGACCGGAGTAAGATCCGAACTCCGCAGCAGCAGCGCCGCTTCCCGAATCCGTCTGCGGAGAATAAATTCCCCGGGGGACACGCCCACTTCTTTCCGGAATCTTTTTTCAAATGCGGACTTGGAACAGCCGCAAAACTGCGCCAGATCGTCCAACAGGATTCTCTGCCGGAAATGTTCCTCCACACAGGCAAGAGCCTTGCGGACAAATGGACCGCAGGGCAGCTGCTTTTCCGCCGTTCCCTGCTGCAGGACCTGTTCGAGGATAGAGTAACACGCAGCGCGGAACCGGCAGTACCCCGCCGGATCAGCGGCATGAGCAAAGGCGTTGCAGGTCAACAATGTATCCTTGAGTGCGAACGCCTCCGGCAGGAATCGGGGCAACTTGTAAAATTGCAGCAGATCCACCCCTGATTCCAAAGTGCAGTGCAGGTGCACCCAGATACTGCAATGTTTCCGGTCCAGCACCTGAAAACAATGGGGAGTGTACGCCGGAATGACCCAGCAGCCGGGGATATCAAAATGCAGCAGTCCGGTATCCTGAAACTCGCAGGAAGTCCCGTGCCATTCTGCATCCGGTTCCGGCTGGATGAACGAAAGCACACTGAAAGGCAGCACCCGCCATTGCCATGCGGACACGTTTTCCACAATAGTCGTATCTCCGGTGAAATATTTGATATTGATCTTTTCTTCCATACGCGATCTGACAAATCTTTTCTGTTTTTTGACATTTACAAAAATCCATCGGCACAATATAGTACACCGGAACAGAAAATACAAGTCACAAAAAACAAAACTGCACCAGGAGTATATACTAATGAAATGGGATTTGAGCAGATCGTTTGAAAAACAGGACCAGTTTCTGAAAGAGATCATGGCAGGAGAACGTGATCTTTTTTCCTTCCGTCTGAGCGGGGAAACCATCTTCTCCAGAACCTGTCCGGTCACGGTTACCATCGAACAGAAGAATAACGCAAAAGAACAAATCACTCTCTGCTATGATCTTGCCGGAACCGGTGTCTTCGCCCGGTTTGATCTTTCCGTTTTCAAAGACTTTCCCTACATGGAATATGAGGTTTATTTCACCAATCCCGGCACAGAAAAAACGGAGATCATCGACACCTTCCGCATGTTGGAATTCTGCGTAAAATCAGAACATTCCTATTACGAAAAACTGAAAGGCTGGGCGGCAAAACAGTACCGGATCGTTTACTATCTGGGCAGCGTTTGCGATGCCAATGACTTCCACCGGCGGGAAAAAGTGCTGCTGCCCCGCTATCAGGAGGGCTGTCTCACGCTGGGTGGGAATCAGGTCTGCCGTTCCAGCGAATGTCACCTGCCATTCTTCCGGATCGATCTGGATGACTTCAACGGCTATGATTTCGGGATCGGATGGACCGGAAGCTGGCAGGCGGAACTGGAACTGAACGACGGCAGTCTTTGGCTTCATGCGGGGATGCCGGAAAACCGTTTTTATCTGAAACCGGGCGAAACACTCCGGGGACCGGGCGCGTTCATCGGGTTCCGGGCGGATCTGGCGGAAGCGGATCAGATCAACGTGCACCGTCATTTCATGATGACGCACCACGCACCCCGCAACTCCCGGGGAGAGCAGATCGTGCCGCCCATCACCGCCGTGGACTGGGGCGGAATCAAAACAGATGATATGCTCCGGTTACTGGATGCGATCCATGAACACGATATTCCCATTGAGGTCCACTGGATCGATACCGCATGGATGGGATTCGACGGCGAATGTAATCACCCCTGCGATCCCGAACATCAGGCGGAACATTACGAGTGGTGGCAGCGTGTTGGCAACTACCGGATCAACCGCTATCCCCACCCGGACGGGTTGCGTCCTGTTACGGACCGGGCGCGGCAATACGGGCTCAAGACTCTCGCCTGGTTCGAGCCGGAACGATACTGCCTGAAATGTCAGGCGGACACTCACGAAAAGCATCCGGACTGGTTCCTGAAGACCCGGGCAAGCGACTCTCTGCTGGTGGATCTGGGCAACGATGAAGCAAGAAAATGGATCACGGGAAATCTCATCCGGACCATGCACGAAGAGGGAATCGAAAATTACCGGGAGGATATGAATGTCTGCCCCTATCAGACCTGGTACGGCGAACAGGAACCGGCAGACCGCAGAGGTGTCCGGGAGATGAAGCACATTGCAGGGCTGTATCAGATGTGGCGGGATCTGCGCAACGAGTTCCCGGATATGTTCATCGACAACTGTGCGTCCGGCGGACGGCGTCTGGACTATGTGCTTGCGACCGATTCCTTCCCCCTGTGCCAGAGCGATTACGCCTGTTTCCCCCAGTGCGAAGCGGACGCAGAACAGCTGCAGAACAGCTACCTAAACGAAGTCTATCCCCTCCACTCCCCCATGGCGTGGATGCACAACTGCGATCTTTATGCCTCCTTCTCCAGCGGCTGCGGCGTGGGGATCAACAGCAAATTCTGGAACTTTCCATGCCGTTACCCGAAGCCGGGTGAAGACATGTCTCTCTACCGGAAGATCCTGCTGGCGATCAAAGAGATGCGAACCTGTATCCTGGGGAATTTCTATCTGCTCACCCCGGACGCACAGAAACGCACGTCATTCTGTGCGACCCAGACATACAACGAAGCGGAAAACTGCGGTTATGTGCTTGTCTTCCGCCGGGCAGAGACAAAAAGCGGGATCTTTCACGCAAATCTCTTTGAGATCGAACCGGATGCAACTTATGAGATCCGGGAATTCAGCAAGGAGGAACTGCAGACAGTTTCCGGAAAAGATCTTGCAGACTTCACGGCAGAAATGCCGGAGCCCCGATCGGTGCGTCTGTTCTTCTACCGGAAGATGGATTGAAAGTGATACAGCTGCCGCTTTTCATCCGTCGCTGCGGATTTTGGCGATGAAGATCGTGTTGCGGCTGCCGTATTGCATACAGACTTTCCAATCGGGCTGCATCCATTCGGCAGCAACGATCCAGGATTCGTTATCATTGACGCGATGACAGCCGAAATTACCGAGCCGGGCGCCCCGTTCCGGCACGGCGATCGTTTCCGTTGCCCGGATCAGACACATCTTTTCCGGATCGTACTCAGCAATAAAAAGAGGGGCACGGTGACGGAACACATGGTCGTTATCCGCTCCCCTGCGGGTATAGACAAGGTACAGTTTTCCGCCGCAGACGATCCAGTGCTGCTGGGTACAGTAATTCCCGGCATCGGCGCCGTCATCAAAGGTAAGCAACACCGGTTTTTCGTAATTCAGTCCGTCGCTGCCCCGGGCAATATAACCGTGCTGATCGTTGCGCAGCGCCAGGAAGTACCTTCCCTTGAAAAAGATGATGGAAGGTTCGCAAAGTCCCCGCGGTACATCAACAGTCAAAGGAGAACCGATTTCTTTCAACTGCAAGTCATTGCCGTCAAAACTGCACCGCATCACGGCGGATTTGAAGCAGTTGTGCCACATATTGCCCGCTTCCTCCCGGTTCATAAAGTAGAACGGGATCAGCAGATCGCCATCCGGCAGTTCCAACGATTGCCCCGAACCGTTCCCGGCAGAAAACCAGCGATCCGGATCGCCCATATCCAGTGTTTTGTACGGACTCCACTCTCCGGCGGAAAAATCGAACACACTCCAGGCGGTATAACGGGGCATAACGGCGGGAGCAGAATCATCCTTGTAGGAAACGGTATGCCCCAGCAGCAACAGTTTTCCGCTCTTCCGGTGATAAAACGGGGTGCAGTCACAAACTGCCTGTTCTGCATCGGCATTGATCTTCCGGCGAACCAGCGTCTTACTCGGAATGATCGGACTCCAGTCTGAACCCGGCATTTTCTGCAGGGTGTGGATCCCGTAAAAGACATCGCTTCCGGAAAGCAGCAGGGGCTGGGTTGTGATCAGCGCCCCGCCATCGGGCAATGCCACACCGCGGGCATGGGTAAAACAACAACCGCCTTTGAAACCGGTTTCGATCTTTTCCAACTCGATCTTCATGACCACTCCTTCTGTTCCGTCATTCAAGCAAATTTCTTTGCTGAAATATACTGTTTTTCGTGATTTTTGCAAGGGAAGTTTCTCTTTCTGGATAATTTTTCCGGGAAAACGCTGCAACAAAAACAACAGAAAAATCCACAGCGGGGTCCGAAGGTTTTCGGAAGGTTTGCAGATCTGCTCCTTGCATTTCCCGGAACTGTGGTTTATAGTACGGAAAAAATCACAGCAACGCTAAGGAAAAAAGCATGAAAACAGCAGTCTGTATCAAGCAGGTGCCGGGTACATCTCAAGTGGAAATCGACCCGGTGACCGGCGTTTTAAAGCGGGATGGTGTGGAATCCAAGATGAATCCATACGATCTCTATGCGCTGGAAACAGCTCTCCGTCTCAAACAGCAATACGGCGGCGAGATCACCGTCATTACCATGGGACCGCCTCAGGCACAGGCAGTGATCCGGGAAGCCTTTATGATGGGCGTGGATCACGGCGTTCTTCTCTCCGACCGGCGGTTCGGAGGCGCTGATGTGCTGGCGACCTCCTACACGCTCAGCCAGGGTTTGCAGGCTGCGGGACCATTCGACCTCATCATCTGCGGAAAACAGACCACCGATGGCGACACGGCGCAGGTGGGTGCGGAGTTGGCGGAATTTCTCAAGATCCCCCACGTGACAAATGTGTGCAAAGTCCACGGCATCGAAGCGGAAACACTGGAAGCGGATCTGGACCAGCCATTGAGCATCGCCACGGCAAAGATCCCGTTTCCCTGCCTCATCACAGTCGAAAAAGGCATTTTTGAACCCCGTCTGCCGTCCTACAAACGGAAGAAGGAAACGGCAGACCGGCAGATCCGGGTCCTGACACTGGATGACCTGCCGGACAAAGATCCCATCCACTACGGCTTGAACGGTTCTCCCACTCAAGTCAAACGGATCTTCCCGCCCGAAAACAGCAACACCCGCGAAATGTGGGAAGGCAATGCCGATGATCTGAGCAGCCGCCTCTTCCGGTTCCTCGATTCGCACAAATATTTACAGCAGTTGAGGTAAGGTATGGCACAGATCAGAATCCATCAGGAAAAGGCTGCAGGGAAACAGGAGGCTCTGGCAAAACTCTGCCCCTTCGGCGCCATTGAAGTCGCAAACGGACAACTTTCCATCAGTGCCGCCTGTAAAATGTGCCGTCTCTGCATTCGAAAAGGCGATGGCGTATTTGAGTTCGTGGAAGATGAAGTCAAACCTGCCGTGGATAAAAGCCAATGGCGGGGTATTGCAGTTGTTGCGGAAGTGGAGAACGGCAATGTCCACCCGGTGACACTGGAACTCATCGGCAAAGCAAAGGAACTGGCGGCAAAAGTCAGCGAACCGGTCTTCTGCCTGCTGATCGGGACGGACATTTCCGGCAAAGCGAAAATGCTGCTGGAATACGGCGCAAATGAAGTCTTTGTATACGATCAGCCGGAACTGCGTCATTTCCGGATCGAACCTTACACCGCTGTACTGGAAGATTTCATCCGGAACAACAAGCCCTCCGCTGTTCTGGTGGGCGGTACACCTGCAGGACGCTCCCTCGCTCCCCGGGCAGCAGCAAGGTTCCGCACCGGTCTGACGGCTGACTGCACCAAACTGGACATCTCCGGCGAAAGTGATCTGGACCAGATCCGCCCCGCATACGGCGGCAATATCATGGCACATATCAACACGCCCCGGCATCGACCTCAGTTTGCCACGGTCCGGTACAAGATCTTCTCCATTCCGCCCCGGAACCCCAACGCTTCCGGCAGGATCCATGAATGTGAACTGACTCCCGAAAAACTGGCATCTGCCATCGAAATCACAAAAGTCCTGCCGAAGGCACAGGAAAAAGGGATCGAAGAAGCGGAAGTGCTGGTGGTGGCAGGTCGCGGTGTCCGGAAAGCGGAAGATCTTGCCCTGCTTCAGGAACTTGCGGATCTGCTGGGCGGAAAACTGGCAAGCACACGCGCTTTGGTGGAAGCAGGCTGGATCGATGCCCGTTGTCAGATCGGCTTGAGCGGAAGAACGGTCAAACCGAAACTGATCATCACCTGCGGTGTTTCCGGCGCGATCCAGTTTGTTGCCGGTATGAACGGTGCAGAAAAAATCATTGCCATCAATACGGACAGCACGGCGCCCATCTTTCAGGTGGCACACATCGGGATCACCGGCGACCTTTACAAGATCGTTCCGGATCTGATCGACCGGATCAAAAACGCCGGAGAGGAGGCATAAATCATGAAGAACAACTATAAAATATTCGATTCTTCCGACCTCGCCGCACTTCAGGCGATCTGCGGCACAGAACGGGTCATCTCCCGCGATCAGATCGGAGAGGATTATCACCACGATGAACTTTCCGGCGTCCGCAGTCAACCGGATGTCCTTGTCCGGGCGACCTCCACGGAGGAAGTGGCGGCGGTCATGAAGTACGCATACAAAAATCATATTCCGGTCACTCCCCGCGGTTCCGGTACCGGTCTGGTGGGCGGCTCCGTGGCACTCAATGGCGGGATCATGCTGGATCTGACGCTCATGAACCATTTTCTGGAATTGGATGAAGAAAATATGACTCTCACGCTGGAACCCGGTGTCCTGCTTATGGATGTGGGCAAATATGTGGAGGAAGCCGGTCTGTTCTATCCGCCCGATCCGGGCGAAAAAACGGCGACGATCGGTGGCAACATCAGCACCAATGCCGGCGGCATGCGGGCGGTCAAGTACGGTGTCACCCGGGACTATGTGCGCGGTCTGGAAGTGGTCCTGCCCAATGGCGGGATCATGAATCTTGGCGGAAAAGTCGTCAAGAACAGTTCCGGATACAGTCTGAAGGATCTGATCATCGGCTCGGAAGGAACGCTGGGAATCGTCACAAAAGCGATCCTGCGTCTGCTGCCCCTGCCCCGGCATAAGATCAGTCTGCTGGTGCCATTCCCCGATCTGCCTTCTGCCATCAAAGCGGTCCCCACCATCATCCGGGGTGCGAATGCTGTCCCGACTGCGGTGGAATTCATGGAACGGGAGGTGATTCTGGCTGCAGAGGAATTTCTCGCAAGAAAGTTCCCGGACAACACCTCGGACGCCTATCTGCTCCTGACCTATGACGGCGCCAGCCGGGAGGAAGTGGAACTCGCCTGGGAGGATGCAGCGGAGATCTGCCTCAAATGTGGTGCGCTGGATGTGTTCCTCTCCAACACGCAGGAACGGAACGAATCTATCTGGAGCGCCCGCGGTGCGTTTCTGGAAGCAATCAAGGCGTCCACCACGGAAATGGATGAGTGCGACGTGGTTGTACCACGCAGAAACATAGCGGAATTTGTGCTGTTCTCACACGCATTGCAGGAGAAACATCATATCCGGATCCGTTCCTTCGGACATGCCGGTGACGGCAATCTGCACATCTATGTCCTGCGGGATGGTTTGGACGATGACACATGGAAGATCAAACTCAAAGACGTTTTTGACGATCTTTATGCGAAAGCAGATTCTCTCGGCGGAAAAGTCAGCGGCGAACACGGGATCGGCTATGCAAAGCGCCCCTAGCTGGCAGAGTTTTGAGCGCAGAAGAAAAACAGCTCATGACTGGGATCAAGGCGGTTTTCGATCCGGAAAATATCCTCAATCCCGGCAAGGTGATCGGCTGACGCAGACAAAAAAATCGCTCCTGCCCTTGACTTTTCCTCAAATCCGGTGTATCTTAAAAAATCGGGGTGCTGCAGACACAGGGTCTGCGGCTGAGATCATACCCATTGAACCTGAACCGGGTAATGCCGGCGGAGGAATTACGCACAGTTTTATGGATCTTCGATCCGTGGTCTGCGCAATTCCCGCATCAGGGGCGAAGCGCAGATTTCTTGACATTGTCCGGCGCTTTTCCCCTCAACGCGGTGCAGCTTCTGCATCGGGAAAGGATAGCGGAACATGTCAACACACACACCACTCACCCAATGTCTCGCAGCACGGAAGGGGATCGTTACGCCTCAAATCGCCGCTGTAGCGGAAGCAGAACACAGAAGCGAAGATTTTATCCTCGAACGGGTTGCTGACGGCAGGATCGTCATTCCGGCGAACATTCACCACAAAAATCTGAAGCCGGTCGGGATCGGACGGGAACTTACCACCAAGATTAATGCCAATATCGGCACATCACCTCTGGCAAGTTGTCCGGAAGCAGAAAAACGCAAACTGGCACAAGCGATCCGGTACGGTGCGGATACCGTTATGGACTTGAGTACCGGGGGTGATATTGATTTTATCCGGTCCGTCATCATTGAAGCAAGCACGATTCCGCTCGGCACGGTCCCCATCTATGAGATCGTGGCAAAATACGGTGCAGATTCTTTCGATCGGGAAACGATCCTGAAAACGATCCGCAGTCAGGCGGAACAGGGGGTGGACTATATGACGATCCACGCCGGGCTGCTGGCAAAACATATCCCCGCCGCACTCAAACGGAAACTGGGAATCGTCAGCCGGGGCGGCTCCCTCATCGCAAGGTATATGAAAGAACATGACTGCGAAAATCCCTTCTACACCTGTTTTGACGACATCCTCCAAATCTGTCTGGAACATGATGTTACCCTCTCCCTCGGCGATGGTCTCCGACCCGGATGTCTTGCCGATGCCAGCGATGAAGCACAATTTGCCGAACTGGACACCCTCGGCGAACTGGTCCGCCGCTGCCGCAACACCGGGGTTCAGGCAATGGTGGAAGGACCGGGGCATATCCCCTATAACGAAATCGAAATGAACATGAAACGGGAACGGGATGTTTGCGGCGATGCACCGTTTTACATCCTCGGACCGGTCGTGACAGACTGTGCGCCCGGATACGATCACATTACGGCTGCCATCGGCGGAACTGCCGGAGCATTTTACGGCGCAGCCATGCTCTGCTATGTGACGCCGATGGAACATCTGGGACTGCCGCAGGATGAAGATGTCCGGAACGGCGTGATCGCGTTCAAACTCGCCGCTCACGCCGCTGATATTGCCCTCGGTAAACCCGGCGCAAGAGAACGGGACGATGCCATCTCGGATGCCCGGGCACTCTTCGATTGGGAAAAACAGTTCGATCTGGCACTCGATCCGGATCGCGCCAGAGAGTTCCGCAAACGTGCTACGGAACATGCCGGAAACACCATGGAACACGGCTCCCGTTTCTGCACCATGTGCGGCAAAGATTTCTGTTCCATGCGGATCAGCGCAGACTTGAAAAAGGAATAAATCTGTCAAAATCTGAAAAATCTGCCAAATTTGTCAAAAATTTACTTGACAAACCTCCGTTCCGGTTTTATGTTACCTGCGAATAATTTGAAGAATCATATTATATAATAACACATACACAGGAGACTCTCATGGCTCAGGAACCGGAAGAAAATCTGGATGATCTGCAGGAAGAAACTGTAGAAGAGACTGAAGAACTGGAAGAAACTGCGGAAGAACAGGAAGGTTCGGAAGAAGACGCGGAACTTGCGGCAGAGGAAACTACCGTTCAGCGCAGACGTAATTTCTACGAAGACGAAGCAATTACCTTCAACGATATCCGCCAGCACATCAGCGGTCCGCTGATCTCCATTGTGGCACACATCGTGATCCTGGTCCTGCTTGCGATCTTTGTCGTTTCGGAAGAAGTGATCGTTGAAGAAGCGGCGGAAGTCGTGGTGGAAATGAAGGAAATGGAAGTGGAACCGCCCCCGCCGCCGGAACCGCCCGACCCGCAGGAACAACCCCTGCAGGAATATGTAGAAGACCCTGTATTCCATGACGTTCCGGCAGATGCACCCACTCCGACTCCCAGCCTCTCCACGGACAATGCGCCTCCGTCACAGAGTACCTCCCAGAGCGTGGAAACATCCACTGCCGGGGACATCAGTGAACTCTTCCCGGACAACTCTGTTCCGGTGGTGCAGACCAACAACTCCGCTCTGAAACTGACCGGTGCATATAAAGCCCGTTCCGGCGAAGGCAGAAAAGCCGCCCTGAAAGCAGGCGGCGGCGGTGATAACACCGAACGTGCCGTGATCCGCGCCCTCGACTGGCTCGTCAAAGTCCAGAACGATGACGGTTCCTGGGGTGATTGGCAGGACGATTACAACCAGAAAGTCCAGCTCACCTGTCTTGCACTGCTTGCCATGCTTGCCCACGGTGAAACCACCCAGTCCGAACGTTACGGCGATGCCCTCCA
>JAGAPM010000286.1 GCA_017623265.1 Lentisphaeria bacterium
ATGACGGCAATGTTCCAGTCAAGATTACATTCTTATCATAAACACAAAAATCACGATTCCCCGCCTTGATTTTCTGTGTTTTTATCGTATATTATCGGGAACGGTCAATAAAGGCATTTTGAATGAACAGCGATGTAATGTATCTTGACGTGGTCGATTCCAAGAACTCTTATGCGAAACGGCATTTCCCGGTACTGCCGGACGGTCGTCTTGTCGCTGCTCATTCCCAGACCGCCGGACGGGGCAGACTGGGCAGAAAATGGCTGACCACGCCCGGTTCCTGTATCACGGCATCTTTTGTGATGAAAAATATCAATGACATCTTTATTGCGACCTGTGTGGGATCGCTGGCGGTGCTGGATCTTCTCCGTTCTGTTGTGCCGCAGTTTGCCGACCGTTTCTACATCAAGTGGCCCAACGATATTTATTTTGACGATGCCAAAGTTGCAGGAATCCTCTGTGAAGGAGTTGTGGAATCCGGACGCATGAGCGGAATCATTGCCGGAATGGGGATCAATGTCAACCTTTCGCCGGATGATCTGGCGGCGGTGGACCAGCGCGCTCTTTCCCTCGGAATGATTACAAAAGAACAATATGATGTAAAAAATTTAACAGCATTACTGGCAAAAACGCTGAATGAGTGCTATATTATGTATTCAAAGTTTCCGGAGCGCATTTTTGGGCTCTGGTGCAGCGCAAACAAACTGGTCGGAAAGACCATTCTGTTTGATGCACCGGACGGCAAACGCTTCAAGGGAACTTTCAAGACGATCCGGCGGTATGGTTCCATCGAAGTCGAATCGGATGGTGATCTTCTGACCTTCAGTGCGGGCGATGTGCGGGTGGTCAAAGGATCCTGGTTGTAACAGAACGAATCTTTAACAATAGAAACGCGGCTCAGCCGCAAACAAACAGAAGGAACTCTACTTATGGGTCAGATGCTGTTGGATGGTCTCAAGGCCATGGTGCTCGGCATGGGGATGGTTTACATCTTCCTCATTGTCATGATTTTCTGCATGAAACTCATGTCCAAACTCCTGGAGCCGTACAAAAATGCACTTGTCAAAGCTGCCCCCGGCGCAGCAAAGAAACCGGCTGCAAAGAAAGCTGCCGGCGGTCTTTCCGAACAGGATAAACTCCTGGCAAAGGCAGCGATCGAAGCGGTCAAGATGCACCGCGGCGGTAAATAAGAGATTTTTTTACAGAACAATAACATACAACACAAAGGCAAACCAGAATGAAAAAAATCAAATTTATGGATTGCTCGTTCCGTGACGGATTCCAGTCCTGCATCGGTGCCCGCGCAAAAACTGAAGACTTCGCTCCCGCCCTGGAAGCTGCCGCAAAAGCCGGCATCAACCACATCGAAATCGGTGGCGGTGCCCGTTTCCAGAGCCTCTTCTTCTACACGCAGGAAAACGCGTTTGAAGAAATGGATAAATGGCGCAGCATCGTCGGTCCGGACGTGAACCTGCAGACTCTCTCCCGCGGCGTCAACGTGGTGGGTCTCTCCTCCCAGTCCTCCGACATCATCGACCTCCATGCGAAACTGTTCAAGAAGCACGGGATCACACAGATCCGTAACTTCGACGCTCTGAACGACGTCCGCAACCTGGATGTCTCCGGTAAGGCAATCGCAAAATACGGCCTCAAGCACCAGGTCACCGTCACCATGATGGGCCTTGCTCCCGGGCTGAACGAACCCTATGCACACACCCCGAAGTTCTACCTTGACAGACTTCAGGAAATCATCGACAGCGGTATTCCGTTTGACTCTCTGGCATTCAAGGATGCTTCCGGCACCTCCAAGCCCCAGACAGTTTATGAAACAGTCAAGATGGCCCGCGAACTGCTGGATAAGACCTACGGCGCCGGTGCGAAAGAAATCCAGTTCCACACCCATGACACTGCCGGCGGCGCCATCGCCTGCAACTACGCTGCCATCCGCGGCGGCGCTGACATCATCGACCTCGCCATGGCACCCCTCTCCGGCGGTACCTGCGAAGCCGACATCCTCGCTATGTACCACGTTCTGGACGGCGATCCGGACTACACGCTGGACATCGATCCGGAAAAGATCCTCGCGGTGGAAAATCTCTTCAAGAAGTGCATGAGCAAATACTTCATGCCCCCGGAATCCATGCAGGTTTCCCCCGAAATCATCTTCAGCCCCATGCCCGGCGGTGCCCTCACGGCAAACACCCAGATGATGCGCGACAACAACTGTCTGGACAAGTACGATGCCTGTATCGCAGAAATGCGTGAAGTCGTTGCACGCGGCGGTTTCGGTACTTCCGTCACCCCGGTTTCCCAGTTCTACTTCCAGCAGGCGTTCCGTAACGCGGTCCAGGGCAAGAACAAAGACGGTTCCTGGAAGATGGATCCCAAGGGCTACGGCAAGATGGTCCTCGGCTACTTCGGCAAAACGCCGGTCGCTCCGGATCCGATCCTGGTCCAGTGGGCTTCCGAACAGCTGGGTCTCGAACCCACCACCAAGTCCGTTGTGGAACTGAACGATGCCAACCCGGAACTGGGTATTGCATACAACACCGAGATCCTCAAGAAGAACGGTCTGGAAGTTACCGAAGAAAACATCTTCATCTCCGCTGCCTGCGGCGACAAGGGTATCGCATTCCTGAAGGGCGACAAGCCCATGGGTATCCGTTACGCTGCCGATGCTGCCGCTGCCAAAGCGGATGCTTCCGTTCCCGCAGCTTACACCG
>JAGAPM010000287.1 GCA_017623265.1 Lentisphaeria bacterium
CAGCAGGTCAAAATAACTGGTCTGGATGAAGAAGGGGCATTTGATCTCTTTAGCATAATCTTTGAGTTCGATCTTTTTCCAGAACGGGGCTTCCCGGTCCGGAGTTGTGGAAATCGTCTTCCAGGAGGGGCTGGGCATGAAGGCACGTTCATCCAGCGTGTGGACAGGAAATTCTTTCCGCAACTCGCCCCAGTTCGGAGCTTTCGGCACTTTGATGTCGCGGGCGCCGAGACCAATGTGCCAGGAGGGCATGAAGGAGAGTTCCAGAACGCCGTTTGTGTAATATGCCGCATAGAATGAGTTGCTCAGTGCGGAAGGTGCGATCGCCTTCAGCACCGGATGACCGGAGGATGCCGCTGTCAGCTGGGTCAGGGCAGGGTAGCTGCCGCCGACCATACCCACATTGCCATCGCACCAGGTTTGCTTGCTGAGCCATTCCAGCGTGTCATAGCCGTCTTCGATTTCGGTCTGTGTGGGGGTGCAGGTGTCGCCGGAAAGGAATCTGCCGCGGCAATCCACCCAGACGACTGCAAAACCTTCTTTGCAGGGACCGGTGTACTGCAGTCCGGATGTCCCTCCGTAGGGGGAGCGTGAGAGAATAACCGGGAAGGGACCGGGTGCATCCGGCAGATAGACATCAGCGGCAAGCGTGACACCGTCCCGCATGGGGATCCGGACATTGTGGTAGTGGACGTACTCGAAGTTCATTTTGTTTTCCTTGTTTTCTGTTCCGGAGAAAAATGCACATGCACTTGTCAGGAGGAGAGTGCAGAATGTGCAGACCAGCAGAACAAATTTTGTTTTCATCATTCTTATTTTTTTCTTTATTTTGTTTTATTATAAAAAAATCCCCGGTCCAGCCGGGGATAACGGTTTCTTTTTTACGGGGAGAAGTGGATCAGTCTGCAGAAGCAGCCTTTTCTCCTTCCAGATCTTTCAAGCCGGCGCCGCGGTGATCCTGTTTCTTATCCAGATACTTTCTCGCCTGCGTTTCAGCTTTTGTTACGACTTCATCGATTGCCTTGTAAACATTGTCATACGCAGCAGATTCGACGCCGATGGGGTAATCCTTGATTGCCACACTGATCGTTGCCTTGACCAGATTTTTTTGCATATCAAGAACCAGGTTTACATTACTGATTTTCAGTCTGAATTCACCAAACGCCGCTTTCACCGTATCGACGGCGTGCTGCTTGATTTCATCATTCAACTCGAAATGGCGGACACTTACAACGACATCCATAGTGCACCTCCTGTGTTGGTGTTCCGTGTTTAGCGCAGGCTCATATACCAACGCCCTCTACTGGTAATTATAAATGCGGATTTGAGTTTGTCAAGCAGAAAAAAACGAAAAAAGAAGAAAAAAATCAAAAAAAATTGAAAAAAAGTGGATTTTGTGCGTGATTCAAGCGTTTTTACGCAGGCTTTCCGCCACATCTGCAATGATCTGTTTCAGGGGGATCTCTGCCTGCCAACCGGTAAGTTCACGGAGTTTGGAACAATCCGGCGCCCGGTGAAGCATATCTTCAAAGCCGTTTGTGTATGCCTGATCGTAGGGGATGATGTCGATTTTTGATGCACTTTTCAGTTCATGGATCACAAATTCCGCCAGTTGGCGGATCGTAACCTTTTCCGTGCTGCCGATATTGTAGATCCCGCCGAAGGAACCGGGTTCTTCCATCAGAAGCAGCAGTGCACGGACAACATCGGAAACGTGACAGAAGCAACGGGTCTGTTCGCCGGTGCCGAAAACTTTCAACGGCTCTCCGGTAAGAGCAGCAGCTACAAAACGGGGAATCACCATGCCATATCTGCCCGTTTGACCGGGGCCGACAGTATTGAAGAAACGCACCACGGTTCCCCGCAGACCTCTGTCCCGGAAATATGCCATCAGAAGGAATTCATCCATCAGTTTACTGCAGGCATAGGACCAGCGGGAGTGGGTGGACGGACCGATCAACAGGTCATCGGATTCCATAAAAAATGGCTTGGCGGATTTCCCGTAAACTTCGCTGGTTGAGGCAAGGATCACACGTTTGTCATACTTCGTTGCGGCAGTGAGTACCCGTTCTGTTCCCTGAACATTTGTCAGAATCGTGCGGACCGGATCGTGGACGACCAGTTCCATGGCTGAA
>JAGAPM010000288.1 GCA_017623265.1 Lentisphaeria bacterium
CGCAGTGATCCGGTTGTTTTCCACTTCGGCATCGCAAACGAGGGTATCGTACCAAATATCCACGCCGGCATCTTCCAGCAGTTCATCCAGCGCGAGGATGAAAGATGCAGGGGAGAACAGGGCGCGGAACCGCCCGGATTCCGGCGCATTTTTTCCGTTTTTCCAGTCTTCCGGGATATCGCCCGGTCCGTATTTGTAACTGGCACGGAGCAGTTCCTCCGTGATTCCGAAAGAGACCTGATGACCGTTGCCGTCGCAGAGAGGCAGATAGACCCGTACCAGACCGGTGGTGGCAAGACCGCCGGGCAGGACCGTTTTTTCGATGAGGACCGTTTTCATTCCGCAGCGTGCTGCCTGAAGAGCCGCCGCCACGCCGGCAATACCGCCGCCGACCACGGCAATGTCGTATATCTTTTCGTATGCAATTTTCATAAGATCACCTTTTGATTGTTTCGATTCTGTTCGATTCATCTAATATACAGCGCGCACGCACGATTGCAAAAGAGAAATTACTTTTTTTCCGTTTTTTCTCAAACGCCTTTGCCCCGGTTCCGGTAGTTCCGGGGGGAGAGCCCACGCCGTTTCCGGAAAAGCCGGGCAAAATAAAATTCGTCCTGAAAGCCCAGCATGTATGCGATCTCCTTACTGGTTTTTGTGGTGTGGAGAAGCATTTCGCCGGCGGCGGCGATCTTTTCCTCCAGCAGAAAATCGTAAGGCGTGAAACCGGTCGCCTGACGGAAGATCCGGATCGTCTGGACCGGAGATCTGCCGATCACATCCGCAATGTCCTGCAGGCTCGGCATAGGCTTTTCCAGATGCCGGAGCAGATAGTGGCGGATCTGTTCTGCCGGACCGTTCAGCGTCCGGACTTTTTCCATGCCGTTCAGTTCGCCCAGCGCCCGCACGATCTTGAAGACCAGTTCCGAAACAAACCGCTCCAGTTCGGGTTCGGGGATATGTTTCAATGCCGCTACGCCCTTCCGGATCAGAGTCGATGCCTCCTCCGCATTCCGGAAGTGGTATGTCTCATGGATCTGATAGACTTTCAGCAGATTTTCCACCAGCGGACCGGATACATTCAGCCAGGTCTTGTGCCACGGGTCATTGCCGCTGCTGTAATATTGATGGGATTTCCAGCCCGGTGCAATATACACATCTCCCGCCCCCGGATGGCACCGCACTCCCTCCACTTCCAGCGTGCCGTGACCGGACTCCACTGCCTCGAAAACCGTCACGATCGGGGGCGTCCGTTCGATCCGGTACGAACCATCGCAGAACGATGTTCCCGCCAGATGCAGTTTCACGGGACCCTGCATGGAACCGGGGCGGAAATAGAGAATATCCTCGTGCATGATACTATAATCCTTGTTTTTTGTAATATTTTCCATTTGACATGATGGTGTTTGATAATATATTACATCAGACCTTAAAAATCAAGGAGAAAAAACAATGAGTGCAAAAATCCCGAGAAGTGAGTACCCGCGCCCGCAGTTTGTCCGTGAAAACTGGATCAATCTGAACGGCACCTGGACCTATGAATTCGACTTCGGAAAGAGCGGCAGAGACCGTGAGATCTGGAAAGGCAATACCGGATTCAAGAACAAGATCACCGTTCCCTTCTGCCCGGAAAGCGATCTCTCCGGCGTCGGGCACAAGGATTTCATTGAAGCCATGTTCTACCACAAGAAACTGGCGATTCCCGCCGACTGGAAGGGCAAACGGATCCTGCTCCATTTCGGTGGGGTTGACTACAGCTGCGAAGCATTCATCGACGGCAAGGAAACGGGTCTTATCCACTACGGCGGAACCAGTTCCTTTACCTTCGATATTACCGAATTTGTGAAAGCCGGCGGCAAACATGATCTGGTGCTTGCCATCGAAGACGATCAGCGCAGCGCCGTGCAGCCCCACGGTAAACAGTGCTATCTCTACCAGAGCATGGGCTGCTTCTATACCAGAACCACCGGGATCTGGCAGACTGTCTGGATGGAACCCGTGGCGATGGACGGTCTGAAAAACTGTAAGATCGTGCCGGATCTGGATGCAAAGGCATTCCACTTCACGCCGGAATTTTTCATGGAAAGTCAGAACCGCACGCTGCGTGTGACCATCAAGGCGAACGGGAAGAAAGTTGCGGAAAAATCTGTGCCTGCCAACAGCTCCATGCCGTTCACCGTGGAACTGGGCAAGACTGTCCGTGCATGGTGTCCGGAAGATCCGTTCCTCTATGATATTGCATACGAACTGATCGATGCCAACGGCGTGGTGGTGGATCGTGTCAGCGCCTACGCCGGTCTGCGCAAGATCCATACTGAAAACGGAAAAGTTTACCTGAACAATAAGCCCATCTTCCTGCGTCTTGTGCTGGACCAGGGCTTCTATCCGGACGGCATTTGGACTGCCCCCACCGATGAAGCACTCAAGAAGGATATCGAACTTTCCATGGCTGCCGGGTTCAACGGCGCACGCCTCCACCAGAAAGTCTTTGAAGAACGCTTCCACTACTGGGCGGACAAACTGGGCTATCTCACCTGGGGCGAAAGCTCCAGCTGGGGGCTCTACTGCTTCAGCCGCAATGCCTCCATGCGCGGCGGAG
>JAGAPM010000289.1 GCA_017623265.1 Lentisphaeria bacterium
CGACCGGTGGATCGATCCGGAACAGGAATATGACGGTTTTTTTGATGATCCCTGTATCGCTGTGCCGATCCTGATAAAATTGGATGACAGAGACCGGCAGCAGGCATACGTGGAATACTTCGCCGCAGTTTGGCGACAGCATTTCGCCGGACAAAACGGTTGTCTCGAAGCCGCTTTGCCTTTGCTTGAAATGGGCGCCGAGCAGTGGACGGACCGGGCAGATGATCTGAACCGACTTTTGCTGGCTGTGAAAGAGATGCTCGGATAGGCATCACACACAGATCAGAGCGGGTTGCGTCAGCGGTGATCCGCTGACACACGCCACGGCGGAGCATGAACAAAAAACTGCAGTGCATGCTCCGCCGTGGCGTGTACGGACGGGCGCACCCGTCCGTGCAACCCGCCCTGATCTGCGTGTGATGCGGCTGTTATTTTGCCGGTCTCATGCGCGGATCGACATAGGCGTATGCAATATCGGTCAGCAGATTGATCACCACAAAGAGGAATGAACTGAGGATCACGAGTGCTTTCAGCATTTGCAGGTCTGCATCATGCAGGGCGCTGATCCCGGCGCTGCCGAGGCCGGGGATCCCGAAGAAACTTTCCAGCAGCAGACTGCCGGTAAAGAGAAACGGAAGAATCCCGGATGCCCGGGTGATGATGGGGATCATGGAGTTGCGCAGCAGATGTTTGCCGTAGACTGCCAATGGGGAGGCGCCTTTTGCTACGGCGGTACGCAGATATTCACGGTTGATCTCATTCAGAAACACGGTCCGATAGAAACGTACGCCGCTCCCGGTCCCGCTGATGATCCCGATGATGACCGGAAGTACAAGATATTTTGCTCCGCCCCAGCCCCAGACGGGAAACCAGTTCCAGTAATAGCCGAGAAGCCATTGACCGGCAATGATGAGGGCAAGATAACTGATGCTCATTCCGGCAACGGATAATACCACGATCACCCGGTCGACCCATGTCCCACGCCAGACACATGCGATCATGGCGAGAATGATTCCCAGCAGCAGTTCACCGAAAAAGATCGGCAGCATCAGCATCAGGGAGGGGAACATGCCGTTCCAGAGTTTTTCACGGATCGGTTCCCGGGTCGTCAGGGTTCTGCCGAAATTGAAAAATTCTACATAAGGTGCGGAGCTTTTGAACGTTACGATTTCTTTCAGCGATGCCAGAAATTGACTGTCGAACGGGGCGTCGGAGGCACGGCTGAAACTTACTTTTTTTATGGTTGCATCTCCTTTGATATAAACAGATTGATTTCCTGTTGTGATTTCTGTCGCACTGTCTCCGGTACAGTTGTTCCCGTTTACCGTATAGCTGCCTTCCGCTTCGATCCGGACCAGACATTTTTCACTGTCCGGCGGAAAATTCTGCCGGAAGATGATCGTGCCGCCGTCTTTCAGGATCATTCCTGTTTTATCCGGAATTGCCTGCCCTTCGTATGTTACAGCATTGAACTCGGAACGGCCGCCGGAAAAGGAAACGTTGGTATAGGCTTCAGTCTTCCGCCATTTCCCGTAGAACATGGGACGGTCGCTGCCCAGACTCCGGCGGAGTTGTTCCACTTCTTCGGGTTTTGGATTTTTTCCGAGGAGGGTTGCCACCGGATCACCGGCAGCCATCCGGAAGAGAACAAAAGTAAGGATCAGCACCCCTAACAGGATCAGCAGGGAATAAACGGTCCTTCTCAAAATAAATTGCCACATAAAAATCCGGTCAGTCTGGTCTGGTTGTCATTGTGTTTTTTCGGTTGTGTCCCATGAAAGATACAGCCACGGGTAAAAAAATCAAGTCTTTTTCCTGTTTTTTTCTTGAATATCCGTCGTTTTGGCGTTAAATTACAGGATTACCGGAATCGGTTTTGTATTTAATGAAGAATATAGGATAACACAAGAAAGGTAAAAACATGATTCAACGCATGAACAATGTGCTGATCAAACACAGCAAAATTCTTTTCGGGGTCATTACGATCATCATCATCATCTCCTTTGTCTGGTTCTTTACACCGGGCGCCGATGGTTCTCTGCTTTTTTCCCGTAACAGCAATGTGATTGCCAAGATCGGTAACGAAGAAGTCAAACTCAGCGATGCTGAACGCGCACAGAAAAGCACCATGCTGGCGCAGGCTTCCGCTCTTTATGCGGTATACGGTGACAAATCTGCCGATTTCATCGGTCGTATGGGCAGAACCGGCGAAGAGCAGCTCCGTATCCTTGCCACCACGTTGAAACTGGCGGAACTTCGTGGATTCGCTGTTTCCGACATGGAAGTGAAGGAAGAGATCAAGATGGATCCGGCGTTCCGGGAAAACAATAAGTTCTCTGCGGAGAAGTACAATGCCTTTGTCAAGATCCTGGAAAAGGCAGGCTTCAGTGCTGCCGATTACGAAAACGCAACCAGAGATGCTCTCCTGCTCCAGAAATTCCAGATGAGTGCCTTCGATGGCGTTACTGCCCCCTCTGCAAGTGAAGTGGAAGCGGACCTGTTCCCGCTGCTGTTTACTTTCTCCTCCAAGGTCGTTTCTGCCGATCAGGAGGCGTTCCTGAAAACGGTGAAGACTCCCGCAGAAGAAGACCTCAAAAAGGAATATGAAGGGGCAAAAGAAACATATATGAGCCTGCCTGCCTCCGATGCAGCTGTTTACTTTGTCAACCACAAAGATGTCCAGGTGGCTGATCTGGAAAAACAGGTGGAGGAAATGTACAAGGCTTTCGCTGCCAATAACAAGAAAGAGCAGTCCGCCGAAGAGATCAAAAAGGTAAAAGAAAATCTGCGTAACAGCATCGTTGCGGAAGAAGCCCGTAAACTTCTGGCTGCAGTCGTGAAAGATGCCGGCGAAAAGCCCACTGCTGATGCACTCAAAGCTGCAGCTGCGAAGAAGGGGGTCAAATTGCAGTCCACCACCATGACCGGTGTTACCATTGAAACCGCTCCTTCTGCTCTGGCGGATCAGGGGTTGATCTTCAGCATTTGCATGATCCCGGAAATCAATGGCGTTTCTCAGGTCGTCAGCAACAAAGATTCCGCAGCGTTTGCCATGCTGACCAAACGTTCGGAACCGGAACAGCTGACTTTTGAAGCAGCAAAGAAAACGGTTGCTGACCGTCTTACCCGTAAACAGGCGAATCAGAAGATCACAGAGGCTCTGACTGCTCTCCGGGCTGATATCATCAGTGGAAAAGTTCCGCTGGATAAGATCGATGACGCTGCGAAAAAACTGGGTTTGACCGTTTCGGCTGAATCGAAAAATCCGGATAACAATGCCGTTTTGTTCCATCGGGATTTCAATATGGTCCAGCAGTTGAGCGGACAGTTGCAGAAGATCCAGACTGCCGCCCAGACCGGCGATCAGCAGAGCCTTGCAGAACTCGTTCCCGCAGGAATGGATATCAATGGTTATGTTGCCATGCTGCAGAACTATGCTTTCCGGAGCATGAGCGCTCTTGGGGAATATCACAAGCAGAAACTCGGTTATGTCTCCCCCGCAGTGAGCAATGCGTTCCGGGTCATTACGAAAGCGGAAGCTGCAACCGTGAATCAGGATCTGATCAAGAGTCATGAAGCCTACCTGCTGATGCGGAAGAGAGATGCTGCTTTCCAGAACTGGCAGACATGGTATCAGAAAGAGATCATGACGGCGATCGGACCGTATATCCCGCAGAAAGAACAGCCGGCTCCTGCTGCTGAATAAAAAAACGGAACATCTTTTCAAGGTCTGTATCGAAGGGTACAGACCTTTTTTCGGGAGTGTTATTATGGATTTGCCATTCAGAATCGGGTCCGGTTATGATTCCCACCGGTTTGTGCCGGAAAGAAAACTTGTCCTCTGCGGACAGGTGATCGAACACTCCGCCGGATTGCTCGGTCACAGCGATGCCGATGCGCCCGTCCATGCCTTGATCGATGCCATCCTCGGTGCATTGGCAATGGGCGATATCGGCAGACTTTTTCCGGATAACAATCCCGTTTTCAAAGATGCGGACAGTATGGAACTCTTGAAAAATGTGATGGAAAGGATCCCGGACTGGCAGGTGGGGAATGTGGATCTCACCATTGTTACCGAAAAACCGAAGCTTACTCCGTTTATGGATGTTATGCGCAAAAATCTGGCTGATGCCCTGAAAACAGATCTCCGCAATATCTCCGTAAAAGCAAAAACAGCAGAAAAACTCGGTCCGGTCGGGGCAGGGGAGGCACTTGAGGCCTATGCTGTTGTTCTCATGATAAGGAAAGAAAAATGAGTAACGAGCAAATACAGTTTGTCGATACTCTCTCCGACAGTGAACGGAAACGGTTCCGGTTGCTTGGTATCGCTTCCACATGGTTCGGTTGTTTCGGCGATATCCTCGTGGATAACTCGGCAATTATGATCCTGTTCTTTCTGGCGCTGGAAAGCAGTGAAACCCTGACCATGTTCCAGACTTCGTTGAGCGGGATCGCATTTCTGATCCTGTTGGTTCCTGCTTCCTTTCTCGTGGCAAAGTTCGGGTGTAAACCGGTGGTTCGGGCATCCTGTCTTATCTCGCTCGTTTCTTTTATTTTGATGTCCGGCGCTCCATGGCTTGGTGTCGTTGGTAAGTACTGGGCTGCCTTCTGGTGCTTTGTTTATGCTTTTTCCCGGGGTCTCTGGAGCGGTTCCTGGTTCCCTCTGCTGACCTATATTCTCCGTCCGGAAGAACGGGGAAAATTTTTCGGAATGATGCGCTTTTCTTATTATGTTATCACCGGCACCGTGTTTTTCCTGTTGGGATTGTTTATGGGGGAAAAACCGCCGGTCCTGTTTCTGCAGATCGTACTGCTGGTGGTGGGATTGCTTGCATGGGGGCGTTGGCTTTGTATTAAGCAGATCCGTCTGCCGGAGCAGGGGGAAGCCCAGACCAGCGGCGCTAATATGAAGACTGCGTTCCTGACATCTCTGCGGAATGCCCCGCTTGTGATGTTCAGCGTTTACATCTGTTTTTCCATGGCGGCATTCGGCGGTTTGACCCCGTTGGTCCTGCTCTATGTGAAGGAAGGACTTGGCTACGGTGACGGCACCACGCAGCTCCTTTCCACGGTTACGATCGTAGGGTGTGCCTCCGGTTATCTTTTATTCCCGCTGATCCTGAAAAAAATGGGAATGCGTTCCTTGCAGCTGATTTCGCATGCACTGTTTATTCTGCTCCCCGCAACACTCTTTTTCTGCGGGGAGAATGTTCCGTATCTGTTCTACATCCTTTCCGTGCTGTTGTTCCTCTGCAATTTTGTGTGGGCGGTCTTTTATGCCGGGGCATCCAGTGAAATGCTCGCCCTCGCCAGACCCGGAAATGCAACCATGGCAACTGCATTCAGCCAGACGTATCTGCAGTTCGGTTTGGCTGCCGGCAGAATTGCAAGCAGTTTACTGCTGGGAGGCGGACTTCTGGCGGTACATTGGGATTTTCATGGGCTGAGTATCAGCAACTACCAATCCATTTTTCTCATTGCAGCCGGATTCGCTGCTTTCTGTCTGACTCTGATCTTCTGTCTGCCCAGCGTTGTCCCCAGACACGATGAGGACTATTACAATCCCTGATTCAGAACCGATGCTGCGGTCTCCGAAGGGTGGAAGCATACCTTTTAATCAAATCCTCCCGTGCCGCGACGAAGCGAAGCGCAGTTGGGCGGCACAATAAGAAGGGGTGCTATGCCCTCCACCCCCTTTCGATGTGACAAATAAATCCCCCGTGCCGCGACGAAGCGAA
>JAGAPM010000290.1 GCA_017623265.1 Lentisphaeria bacterium
CCTGTGCGCCGATATACCAAGTCTCGATCCCGGTAACACTCTTGTTTTCAACCGAGTTACAGTGAATGGAGATAAAAAGGTCCGGCTTGTATTTTTCGCAGAGATCTGCCCTGGCTTCCAACGAAAGATCTTTATCCTGCGTCCGGGTCATGATAACTTCAAAACCGTAACTTTTCAGTGCCTTTTCCAGTTTTTTTGCAATCTGGAGCGTGATCACTTTTTCATGCAGAACCGGTCCGGCTGCACCCCGATCCTTTCCGCCGTGACCGGGATCAATCATGATTTTCAGGACCCGGCGGTACGGCAGTTTCGGTGCAAGGATCGGATAGAGCAGTTTTACATGATCCAGCTCCGAGATGTAGTGATTTCCGTTTTTGTACAGAGGCGGCTGGTAGAAAGTCACCGCAATGTTGTTGATCGTTCCGCTCCGTTTCCCGTTCAGGAAAACGATCCGTTTGTTCTGGGCGAAAAGCAGCGGTCCTTCTTTGAGGATCCGGAGCTTCAGTCCGTAATGAGCTGCCACATCCTGCAGGTTCACATAACGGATCTTTTCATGCGTGATGATGCGGATCGGCGTATAGGCGGGATCCCGGATCGTCTGGGCAGATACCGGCGCAGCACTGAAGCACAGAAGAAGAAACACTGTGAGAAACAGCCGTGAGGTGAAGGAGAGAATCGATTTTTTATAACTGTTTTTCATAGTCTGTTGATCAGGATCTGTTGTTTATAAGGTTCCAGTTTTTCCGGCGGGAACATGGCGGCAATGGACTGCTCTCTGCCGATCGCTCTGGCTTCAGCGAGAGAGCCGAGAACAAACGCTTTGGCGCCGGTTACAGCCTGCAAGCCCTTTGCCCCCTGCGCCAGAAATGCGGTAATCGCAGCACTGAGTGTGCAGCCGGTCCCGTGAGAGGCATGAGGCGGAAGAGGAAGCCGTGCGGCGGAAAGACAGCAAATCATTTCACCGGAGCAGATCACATCTGCAGCCATCCGGTCGTTCTCTGCATGACCTCCCTTGAGGACAACACCGGTGTGCCAGCGGTCAGCGATCTGTTTTGCCGCCGCCGCGGCGTCTGCAGTGGAGCGGATCGTTCTGCCGGAAAGATGTTCCGCTTCGGGAATGTTCGGGGTGATCCATGTTGCCAAAGGAAGAAGTTCGGACATCATGGTATCCAGAGCATCGTCCTGCATCAGCTTCGTTCCGCTGGTGGAGATCATGACCGGATCGACAACCAGCGGCAGGCGTGTTTGTTTCAGACATTCCGCTACCTGCCGGATGATCTCCGCCGAAAAAAGCATACCGGTCTTGACAGCCCGGATATCAATCACATTCAGCACCGTCCGGATCTGCTCTGCCACGGCATCGGGCGGCAGGGCATCCACCCGTGAAACGGCGGTGGGATTCTGACTTGTCACTGCCGTGATCGCAGAAGTTCCGAAAACGCCGAGTGCGGAAAAGGTTCGCAGATCCGCCTGGATCCCCGCTCCGCCGCCGCTGTCACTGCCGGCAATGGTCAGAACGGCAGCAATCCTTTCCGGATTCCGTGTTGTATCGCAGTTCCGCAGTTCCATGATGCACCCTTATTTTTCCGGTACTGTTTCAAAAATATTGATCAGATTCGGACGCAGAACAAAGATTTGACCACCGAAAAGTTTCTTTTCCCGTTCCAGTTCCGTCTGATATTGTTTCTTGCGTTTGGCAAAGGCTTCATCTGTTTCGCCCTGTGCCCGGAAGGAAAATTCAGGATCGTATGCGGGCGTGAGCCGTCCGAACCGCTTCCATTCATCAAACGGATCGTTCTGCATCTCCAGCGAGTAGGAAAAGCCGTTCGCATAAATGATATCCAGGCGGGAATCCGGTTTGAATTTTACATCTACCGCAGCTACATCCCGGGACAGCGGGGCTTGAGTGAGAAAGCCGAGTTTCTGCTGCATATCTTTGATGTTCAGCTTTTTCGATTTTGGAATGGTTAAGTCGTACCGGTTTTCCGTCAGACGGACTTCCCAGAGGATTTTCTTGTTTGCCAGATCTGTATAGCGGATCAGAATCGGCATCCCCATATTCGGACAGGAGATCGGATTCGCCCAGAATGCGGAAAGCGGAATGGTATCCAGCATGGGGCGGGACATCAGGAAATAATGAGATTTCCCCTCCAGTTGAAGCCGGACATATCTGCCGTCCGGAATATTGGTGCGGTATCTCCCGATCTGTTCACCCACGCTGTAATGGACCCGTCCCAGGAGCAGATTGCGGATCTCTTTCCCGGTTTTTCCGCGCAGGATGACCCGGCAGCCGTGATTTCTGCCGTTTTCTGTGGCTTCGCCGGAAAGCAGCAGTGCCGCTGCCGCTGTCTCCGTATCAATGGAAAGTTCCCGGAGCAGTTTCGCTCTTGATATATCTTCCAGCAGCAGAAGAACTTTTTCCGGATCAGCAATGACGACCGGTTTCCCTTTGGTATGCAGTTCCCAGACATCGCTGCCCCGAACCAGCTTTGCCGTGTGGTTCCCGTAGATGAGTTCGATCTCTGTCACATCCTGCACCTGAAATTCCGGCAGCTTTTCGATCGCTTTCACCGGAAGGACTTCCATACTGCGGTTTTCACGGCAGCTGCGGGCAAGAAGCAGAAGCAGTGCCGCACACAAGATCAACACCAGTGAAACAAAATAAAAACGGTATTTGAGAAATTGTTTTTTCATGCCTGACCTCCTTTGCTGATGCAAAGTTTTCCGCAGAGTTTCCGGATCGGTTTCTTCATACTGCGCAACAGCGCCAGCAGCAGCCCGAACAACAGAACCGCAGTCGGGATCAGCACAATATTGATCAGTTTCGCCTTGCTGGTGATCTCCTGAAGACGTTCTTTCAGTTTGCTGTTGCTTGCCTGCAGTTCCCGTTTGAATTCTTCATCCCGGCGCAACTGGTCGCCAAGAACGATTTTTTCCTGTTCGGTAAGGACCGCACGGTTGCCGAGACGGACGATCTTCTGGCGGATCCGCTCCGCCTGACGGTTGTACTCCTGATAAGAACGCGCCAGCGTGTTGATCCGGTCCGTATATTCCGACTCGATCTTTGCCCGTTCCTCCTGCAGTTTGGTCAGGGGACGGGACATCTTTTTACGGGTGCGCAGCTGTGCCAGACGGCTTTCACCGGAAAGGTGTTCCAACACATTCAGCAGCAAGGTCATGTTGTCGTTGTTGCTGATCTCCCGGTGTTGATTATTGGTATCCAGTTCGGTCCGGTAGAGTGCATCTTTGAACAGCATGTCGCTATCCGCAAAAAGCACGATTTCCGGCGTTCCGGATGATGTATTCCGGTGATTTTTCTGTGCCATTCCGAAAGAAGCCGGAGCGTTTTTGAATGCGCTGGAAAACGAACCTGCAAGATGCAGCGCCAGCGGCAGTTTTTCCGGAAGATCTTTTTTGTACGTTGCTTCCGAACCGGGGGTACTGAACAGCCGGACGACTTCTTCATCGCTCAATTTTTTATCGAACAGCCCGGAATTGGCAGAGGTGAAGACCAGCGGCGTATAGTTGATGCCATCTTTTTTCTCCCGGATGATCAACGCACCGGGATGGTACAGATGGATCCCGGAGATCTGCCCTGCGGTCATAGGGGTCTCACGGTTGATCCCGTCGGCAGGGATGCTCAAAAGCCGCGGAAGGACCCGCATCTGCGCATCCAGTGCCTTGGGGATGAATTTGTAATCCATGTCAGCGGCGGACCGCTCCGGATCGAAGGTTACGCCCCATGCGGCGGTCAGCAGCGCCAGATCGGAGCTGAGCCGTTCCATCCGCTCTGTCGGCGTTCCGGAAAGGTTATGGATGAGGCGGGGATCCACAAAAGCGACTACTTTTCCGCCTTTCATGATGTACTGGTCAATGGCGTACAGGGTATCTTCCGAAATCTTGGAAGGATGATAGATCAGCAGTACATCCATATTTTCCGGGATGGGCTGCTTTATCTGGAAGTCCAGCTTCAGCAGGTCATAATCGCCGGAAAGTTCCTGTGCAAAACGCATGAGTCCCGCATTGTTCTGATCGGCGGGATCCGGCAGAACCGGCAGGGGACTGAGGATCCCGATCTGCTGTTTCCGTTCCCGCACTGCGCTGCGCATGGCACGGACGATCTCATACTCCAGCAGATCCTCCCGTTCCGGGATCAGGTCATTCAGCGGGATCACATTAGCGCCGCAGGAAACCGTGATCCCCAGATAAAACCGTTCTCCGGTCTCCTGTTTCACCAGCGGCTGAAGTCCATCCATCCGTGCCAGTTCTTCCTCATTGGACCATTGTTCCAGCGGGATGACGGAAAGGCGGATCCTGCCGTCGGAATTTTTTGCCATATCCCGGAGCAGCCATTCCACCCGTTTCGCGTACTGTTCCAGCAGCCGGAAGCGTTCTTCCTCCGACTTGGAAACGTAAAGACGGATCTCCACCGTTTTCCGGAGATTGGCAACCATTTCTCTTGTGAACGGCGTGAGGGAGTAGGCTTTATCTGCGGTCAGGTCAAAGCGTCTGGAAAAGGTTTCAGCGGCATCGATCAGGCAGAAATAAAGCCAGAGAGCCGTAAGGACACCCACGGTCATACGGGCGATCTGCTTCCAGGTATATTTGTCTCCCAGCGCACCGGGCAGGAAAATGCCGCCGATCCCGGAGGTGGAAAAACGCAGTGCCGCCGCCGTCAGATAAAGGAACAATCCGGTTGTCAGCAGGGCGTAAGCGATCTCCACGGTATCCAGCAGACCGCGCTGGAACGCCTGATAATGAGGCAGCATGGAGAACTTTTCGATTCCGGCGCAGAGCCATTGCGGCAGATAGAGAGCCGTATAGTTTGAGATATTGTCCGAGCCGGACAGCAGGATCAGCCCGCAAAGCAGAACGGAAAAGAGAAAACTGGCGGTCTGACTTTTTGTAAGCGCAGAGCAGAAACAGGAAACAGCCAGGAAGATCGTTCCCGCCATGAATGCTCCCACATAACCGCAGAGGATTGCATTGAGGTCCGGCTCACCGAGACATGCCACTGTAACGGGGGTACCGATGGTGAACAGAAGTGCCAGCAGCAGAACTGTCAGCCCCGCCAGAAATTTGCCGAAGACCAGTTCCGGAATGGAAACCGGATAGGAAAGGGAAAGTTCCAGTGTTCCGGTCCGGCGTTCTTCCGACCAGAGAGGCATGGCAAGAGCGGGGACCACAAAGAGAAACAGCCATGGCATCCAGTGGAAGAACGGAGTCAGATCCGCCTGACCGGTTGCCAGGATATCGCTGAGCATAAAGGTAAAAAATCCGGAAAGCAGCAGGAACATGGCGATAAACACCCATGCTGCCACGGTGCCGGTCAAGGCGGAAAATTCCCTGCGGAAAACGGCAAAGATCCTGCCGGGTGTAAAATCAGTCATCATCATTTTCTCCTTCCTCTGCAATGTCTGTTGTCTGTATTGCAGGGAGAGTTTTTTCAGTCTTTTCCGGTCGGGTCAGATGCGCAAAAACATCATCCAGTGATGTGGAGCAATCGTTGGAAATGCTCCATGTGATCCCGGCTTCTTCCAGTTTTTGTGCCAAAGCGGGATCCTGTGCAATATCATCAGGCAGAACGAGTGTTTCACCGTCCAGTCTGCAACTGCCGGGGAAGGTGTTCTGCAGAATTTCAACGGCGGTATGGAACTGTTCCGGCGGGAACGAGAACGCAGTACATTTCAGTTGATCTTCCAGTACGGTGAAATCGGCAGTCGATCCCTGAAAAACGATTTTTCCGCCGGCGAGGAGCAGAACCTTTGTACAGACGGACCGGACTTCCTCCAGAATGTGTGTGGAAATAATGATCGCCGTATCTTTGCTTAAAGTCTGGATCAGATTACGGATTTCCCGTTTCTGATTGGGGTCCAGTCCGTCGGTCGGTTCATCCAGCAGCAGGACCGGTGGTTTGTGCAGGATCGCCTGGGCAAAGCAGACGCGCCGCTTATATCCCTTGGAAAGCGATTCGATCTCCTGGTCCAGCACCTCTTCCAGCGCACAGCTTCTGACGGCATCCAGAACCGCCTGTTTCCGTTTGAAAAAAGAGATTCCCCGCATGGCGGCAACATACTTAAGAAAGGCGCGGACCGTCATGTTCGGCGGCAGTGGCGCATTTTCCGGCAGATAACCGATCCGTTTTTTTGCATTGCGGGGAGAAAGCGAAATATCGATTCCGTCGATCAGGATTTTTCCTTCATAGACCGGCAGAACACCACTGACCATCTTGATGGTAGTGGATTTTCCGGCACCGTTGGGGCCGATAAAACCGAGGACATCTCCTGTCCGGACCCGGAGCGAAATGTCGGAAACCACTTCCCGTTCGCCGTATTTTTTTTTCAGATTTTCAATATGGATCATACTCTCGAATCCTTTGCCAGTTCAGTTCCTTGAAAAGTAACCCCTGCCCAGATCACCCAGATCGTGCCGTAGACGATCACATAAAGCGTCATCAAACCCACGTATGATGCGGGGATCGCTGTTCCTTCCGAGACCGGATATGCCATCCAGAAGAGCTGCCAGTTGGGGAGCAGGGCGCTGAACAATCCGCCCCAGAACGATCCGCTTCCGAACAGGGATTGGATCCATGGGCCGATCAGCAGTCCGCCGAGAAACAGAATGGTACAGAATACCAGATTGCCCGGAAACGAAAAGTGCAGTGCCGTGGCCGTGGTGATGATCCCCATCAGGACGATCGCCAGCAACAGAAGAAACATGACGGGCAGCTGCTCGGAGAAATGGACAAATGTCAGCGATACCGTGTCGTGGGGATCCATTATGTTCAGCCGGCTCTGGAGGATCTGATAAAAGACCCCATAGCAGACCGGCAGCGCCGGTAGCATGGCAAAAATGGTATTTTCCGTGAACGACGCTCCGGTAAAGTAGTTCCTCGCCGCCCCGAAAACAAGACAGAGAATGCAGACTCCGAAGAATATCAGCATGACTTTCGCATCAAAGAGAAACGGGCTGATGGATGACAGGATCACCGTCATGACCGTTGTGCAGCAGATCACGGAAAAAACGATCATGCATCCTGCGATCCCAACCACTTTTGCCAGCAGGAATGTAAAACGGGAGACCGGTTTTGAAAGCAGAAGCAGCAGCGTGCCGTTTTTCATTTCCCGTTGGACACAGGTGTTGGTGCAGATCACCGCTGCCGCAAACCCCAGAAACAGCACGGCAGCCATACTGCTTTCCAGAATGGTCCAGATTTGCCGGTCAAATGAAAAAAAGGTCAACAGCGGAAACGAAAGTACCAGCAGAAGAGTGCTTGCAAGGATCAGAAAAAAGACCGGTTCCCGCAGGCACTCACGGAATGTATTTCGTGTCAGAGAAAGAAAGACAGACACAGGTGCGACCGTATTGTTTCAGGATCAGTTTGCTTCAGCTTCGATCACTTCAGTCTTCAGCTGACGTGCCATTTCAATGGCGGCTTCTTTTTCCCGTTCCGCTTTTTCATAGGCGGCACGTTTCTGTTCCAGATCTGCTTTGCGGGCAGCCTCATACTTCAGATAAGCATCGTAGATCTTGCCGGAGTTCAGCACGTTGGAGAGTTTCACGGCATTGACCTGCCAGTCGGCATCGGCGATCGTGACTTTGCGGGAGGTCTTCGGAACTGCCAGAGAATAGAAAGCAGGCACGTAATCCGTGTTGCCGAGAATGATCACATCTCTTGCACGCAGATAGGCAAGCAGCTTGGAGAGGTCTTTTGCTTTCAGCATCAGCGCTTTGGTCGCTTTGGGGGCAACAAAAACGATTTCTGTTTCGGGATCCGGATCTTTGGCGTTGCCGAGGATCATGATGTACGGAATATTCAGCTCCCGGCGGGCTGCCTGAGCGAATACACGGGGCATTTCGTAATCTGCCGTGATGATGACTGTGGGGATCAGTTTGCTCTTTTTGTATTTGACCGGTTTCGCAGGCGCTTTGTTGTTTTCTTCCGCTTCTTTCTTTTCTGCCAGCTTTGCATCCACCTGCGCAACACTGGGATCGGCGGATTTCGGCTGAACTTCCGGCTTCGCTGCAACTTCCTGTTTGACCGGAACGGGAACTTCCGGCGTGTCATCCGTTACGGGTTTCAGGTCTTGGGCGGAAAGAGTCATGCCGAGCGTGAGAAGGGCGGCGCCGATAAGATGTTTTGTGCAGTTCATGAGAGCGTTCTCCTTTACAATGTTATTATGTTCTTTGTTGTCATTTTCTCTGTATTTGTTTCCCGGAACGGGCGATTTTGGAAAATTTTTCCATTTTGCGCTTGCCGAAACCGGAAATCCTATATATATTATAACAAAACTTGAAAAAATCAAATGAAAGCTGTAAAAATGATTCAGAATTTTCTGAAAAAAAATAGTTCTGCCCTCTCTGCTGCTGTTTTTCTCAGCGGTTCCGGTACCAATGCAGAGAAGATCCTCGCCCGCAATGCAAAAAATCCCCACGCCCTCTGGCGTCCTACTGTGATCGTGACGGAACGGCCCGGATGCGATGCGGCAAAACGGTTCGCAGAAACATACAATGTCCCGCTGGTGGTTCATGATCTGGTGGGGTTTTACAAAGCGCACGGTTTGGAGAAGACCGGCTGCGCCACGGAAGAAGGTCGTGCCGTCCGGAAGCTCTGGACCGATGCGCTCCGGGAAATGCTGAAACCCTATCCCATTGATTTTGCCATATTTGCAGGATTCGTTCCCCTGACGGATATCGTGGAGGATTTTCCCTGCCTCAACATCCATCCCGGTGACCTGACTGTGCTGGATGAGAATGGTCAGCGTCTGCTGGTCGGACTTCATGTCATCCCGGTCGAAATGGCGCTCATGAAGCATCTGCCATACCTGCGCAGCAGCGTGATCGTGCTGGAAAGTTTCCGCAGTACCGGTGTGGATGGCGGTGCGCTTCTGGGCGTATCCGCTCCCGTGCCGATCGACTGGACCGATGAGATGCGTCAGACTGTGGATGCTGCCGCCGCCGCACGCATCGGGAAGAAACGGGCGGAATACAAAAACGATGCTCTCGGGCAGATCGCTGCCGATTATCTGGAAAAACTGAAAGTCAATGGCGACTGGGTCGTCTTCCCGCAAGTGGTGGATGATTTCGCCGCCGGACGTTTCGCCTACGACCGGGAGACCGGTACCGTTTACTGTGATGGCGTCCCGGCGACCGGACGCGAATACACTGTGGAGACCTTGTAAATGAGTGCAAAAAAGAAGAATCAGCAGACATCCGTTCTGAAAAAATTGAACCCGCTCTGGCAGAAATATTCCGTGTATATCTGCGGAGGACTTCTGATTTTACTGCTGCTTTTTTCCTTTTTATTGTGGTACAGAACAGTGCATGCTCCCGCTGCAGTTGCCGATACCATCCGGCAGAAAGTGGAAAAGTTTACCGCCGGTGATGGTACGGCAGTTTTTGAGATACTGACGGTCACGGACCGGAACGCTTCCCTGAAAATGGAATCGTCCGAACTGGATTTGGAGGATGTGGTCCTTTTTTATTCACCGGAAGGCATTGACGCCGGAAAAATCGACGGCATCTCTATCGGCAGATTCCGGATCAAGGGCGATTTCCGGACTGCTTGCCGTAAGTTGCTGGATTTGAGAAAGCGCCGTTCTCTCCGGATGGCGGGCAATGTGATGATCCGGGAGATCGTTTACGGCGAGCACTCATTCAGAGATCTGGTGATGTCGCTGGATACCTTCAAGGGTACGCTGGATGGCAGTACAGAGATCGCATACGATCCGGATAAGAATCAGCTTCAATTGAAAAATAATGTATTCTTCGTGCCGGAAATGTTCTTTACGGAAGCGGAGTGGAAACTGATCCCGGATTTTATGTACTTTTTCAGGCTGCCTTCCGGTGAAGATTCTTTCCGGGCGCAGGAACTGGTGATGGATCTGACGGAAACCGTGCATCCCTTCAAACGGATCGTGAAACTGCAGGCGGAAAATCTGGTCGACTCCTACCATCTTGATGCAGATCCGGTGAGCCGGTGGGCAGACTCGATCCGGTACGATGCGCAAACCGGAGCACTGGAAGTGATCTATTATGACGAACACCCGCGCCGCTCCGGTGTAAAAAAAACGAAAAGAAAACCACATACAATCCTGAATGCAACACTGAATGCTGATGACGGCGTGACATTCCGTGAAAAAGAGTTTGATACGCAGGACGGCAGTTTAGAATACCGGTACGAGGGAAAAATCGACAAAACGGGTAAAGTCGACGCCAAAGGCAGAGTCCGGAGACTGGGTGGTATCCTCGCACAGGAATGGATCAGAGAATTCGGTGATGGCCCGGGAAAAGAAACCTACAAGCAGTACGCCTTTTCCACACCGGACTTTACCGCACGGATCCCGGAATTTGTCTTGACCATCGTTCCCGGCAGCAATGATTATTCGTTCAAAAATGCGGAACTCACTTTCCACGGGATCCCGTTTACGGCAAAAGATATTTTCGTCGATTGGAACAGTGAAGGGAACGGTACTTTTACCATCGGAACGGTCTGCGAAAACGGCAGAAAGATCGGCAGCATTTTCTCCGGAAAACGTGATTCGAAGGGCTTTACCGGAAAAGCTCAGTTCTACGGGCTTGACGGCACTCTCAACGGCAAACTGCTCCCCGTTGCCGTTCGCCCGCCAAGAAACTGGGAAGCCTGGAAGTGGGAATATACCATCACTTTCCCACGCCAGCAGATCAAAAATGCGGGGCGTGATCTTCTGCCCGCCAACAGCCCGGTCCGTCTGCAGGGGTTTGCCGCTCTGAAAATGGACCACAAAGGCTTGTTTGATCTGGTGATCGATAATGGGGAACTGGATCTTGCACCGGTGAAATTGAGCAATTTCAGTTTGTCGACCGGAACGCAGACTTTTGCTTTTGACGGCATTGATTTCTGCGGGATCAAATTTGGCAAGGGACAGGGAAAATATCATCTCGAAAATGGAAAATTCCGTCTTGACGGTGTGACTTTTGACTGGTGCGGCGGCAAAGGAAAACTCCTGCCCCAACTGGAAAATGGCAGCTATCTGCTGGATTGTTCCGATCTGCTTCTTTCCGAACTTTTCAAAGCTCTGGAGATCGGTGTCTTTGAGGGCGCCGGCCGTGTCTCCGGCAGGATCCCCCTTAAAGTTGCGGAAGATGGCACGCTTACATTGGACAAAATGGCATTCTACTCTGTGCCGGGTGCCAGCGAAACATTGAAGGGCACACTGCATGAGAATTACAAATCCGGTGATCCCGCTTATACCTTTGTGGCAGATGTGATGCGCAATATGAAATATGACTGGGTCCGGCTGGATCTGGATCCTGTTCCGGAAAACGGAAAATATACGCTCCGGATCAGTTTCCGCGGCAAGCCGGGACAACCCATGAACTATGAGCTCGCCACCGGAGCAGACGGCAGTGCCGCCATCCGGAAATCAGAGACTGCACGCAATTTCGGTTATCTGAACCTGAGCTTGAATTTGAGTTTGAACCCGGATCCGGAAAAGGTCCGGAACGCTGTGCGCAATCTTCACCGGTGAGGCAGAGCGACCATGCAGATCCGAAACTACTACTATAAAGAAGCCGATCAGGTGCCGGTTATTGTGGGAACGCACACGATCTCTGTGCCTGCGGCATGGTGTGTCTGGCGTGATCAACTGTGCAGTTATCCCGAAAAAACAGCGTTTTTCGATATCCCGGCGGGCAGCGATGAACGGATCATTCTTCTGGCTCTGCCCGGAACAACGTACCGGCGAATCATGTTTTCGGTTTCCCTGCAGGAAATCCGGAAAAACGGTGCTGTACAGGCACTTTATGATTCCTTGCTGACCATCGATCCGGATATGGTGGCGGAAGCGATCGAAAACCAGAGCGCTTTTGAGTTGGAGCTGAAAAGGGAAGATTGTAATAAAGATACATCTGTTCCCGTATCTTATTCCGAATTGAACGGGTTGCAGCTGATCGGGAATACCCGGCAGTCTCTCCGGACTGTGGCCCGGATGTTGCCGGAAAACGGTTCCGATGAATTCTTACAGACTTATTTCCTGGCAGTGAATCCACCCTGTTATAACGATTCTTTCACCACGGTTGTCAGCGATGAAATGCCGGATGGTGAATGGAAAAAATTAAAAACCGAACACACGGACTATTCCAATGCCGCCATGTTTCATGACCGCCGGCACAGCTGGATCCGCAAACACCAGCGTCCCCGGATCGTGATGCAGATCCTGTTCTTTCTGGTGGTCCTGCTGGCGATGGGTGTCGTTTGTATGCATTTCCTCCGGATGAATCAGGCGCTTGCCAAAGAAAATCAGCAGTTGAAAGAAAAGAACAAGCAGCTGGAATTTGAGATGCAGCGGATCCTGCACACGTCCGCTCAATGATCAAAGAAGTAATCCTGATAACAAATCTCAAGATTGGGATTGCGTAAACGCCGGATCGCGCGCTGTTCGATCTGACGGATCCGTTCTCTGGTTAAATTGAAAAGCGTGCCTAACTCGATCAATGTCTTTGGTTTGCAGCCGTCAAGCCCATACCGGAGCCGGATGATCTGCTGTTCCCGTTCCGGAAGATTGCTGATGGCTTTTTTCAGATTTTCCATGAGACGGCGTGATGTCATCTGCTGGGTCGGATCCACTGCGTTGGTATCGCAGAGCAGATTTTCCAACAGATCTTTTTCTGTATAATCAGCAGTCGGCGCCTGCAGGGAGATGGTCTGGCAAGCCATTTTTTTGATGGCACTGATCCGTTCCCGGGGCAATTCCAGCAGGGCGGAAAGTTCCTGATCGGTGGGTAAATGACCGTTCCGCTGGAGAAAATCCTGTTCTGCTTTTCCGATCCGGACAATGGAGGCGATCATGTGGGCGGGCAGACGGATCACCCGGGATTGATTGGCAATAGCGCGGCTCAATGCCTGTTTGACCCACCATGCGGCGTAAGTCGCAAAACGGTGCCCCAGTTTATAGTCGAATTTGTCGATCGCCCGGAGCAGCCCCAGATTCCCTTCCTGGATCATATCCGAAAGCTGAATACTGCTCCCGTGGTAATGCTGGGCAAGACTCACGACCAATCGCAGATTGCAAGTGACCACCTGCTGCCGCAGAGCATCCAATTTTTCAAATTCCCGGTCCAGCAGGGCAAGTTTTTCCAGAAATTCCTCCGCATCCATGCTTAATTTTTCGGCAAGAGTCATGTGCGTCTCGACAAAAAGATCATCGCCGGAACTGAGATAACTTTTCCGGAAGACTCTTGCCACATCGTACCACTCCTGCAGTTTCTCCCGGCTGGCAGGATATTGCTTGAGCAGCTCCACTGCTTTCTTCCGGTGGGCGGCGAGCGTGGATTTTTTACCGTTGTATGCCCGTTTCAACTTTTTGGAAAGATCTTCCAGCTCCTGAAGCCAGTCCTGCAGTTTGAGGGTCAGTGCCGCCATGTCACGATCGCTCTCCGTTTCGGGGAAGGTGGAGGGCGGAAAAAAATCGGGCAGCAGTGTCAGGGCGGACGGGCTGCGGAGCGTATTGATGTGTTCCAGCTGAACAAATGTGAAGGTATAAAGGATATCCCGGATCCGGTCCGTAGCCGCATCCACCTGATCCCAGAGAACCCGTTCCGCTTCAGGGGTCAGCGGTTCACTGCCGGAAAGGTGCTTATAGTATTGTTTCAGGGAGTCGATATCACTATGGTTGCCTTTACGGGACGACTCCGCCGTTTTTTCCGGGTTCTTCATACTGTTTTCACGTACACGGTTATGATCCTGTTGTTTTTTTATGCCGGGTAAAGATAACAGAACTTTTGCCGGTTGTCAAGTGCCAAATCAAAAAAAACTTTGAAAAGCCTTTTACATGGAGAAAAATCTTTGATTTTTTCACATTCCCCGTTTGTTTTTTCGGGGAAGATGCGCTATAATATGGCGCATTAAAAATAACTGAAAAATGTCTTACCGGGAACTGCTGAAATTATGTTTTATTATCTGATCCATCTTTGGTCCGGCTATCAGAATACGCCGTTGCGCCTGATCGATTACTCCACCTTCCGTTCGGGCGCTGCCCTGCTGACGGCATTTCTGCTCTGTATCTTTTTCGGTCCCATGACCGTACGGATGCTGAAAAACGCGATCGCACCGGAACGGTTGAAAGGTCTTGTGGATGATAAATTCATTGATCAGCAGAAAGGAAAAACTCCCAGCATGGGCGGCTTGCTGATCGTGTTTGCCATTGCCGTTTCCACCGGATTGTGGAGCGATTTTTCCAATCCGCTTCCGGCAGTCTTCCTCGGAACTCTTCTTACTTATTGTGCGATCGGATTCATTGACGATTTTTATAAAGTCTTCCGCAAGGATCGGGACGGGATCCGCGGGCGTACAAAGCTGCTCCTGCAGTTTCTCAGTGCCGGCGGTGCGCTCTGGGCATTTCACCAGATCTCGCCGGAGACTTTCACCCAGTTTACTGTGCCGTTCATGAAAGGAGCGCTTTTTGTCATGCCGGTCTGGCTGGCGTATATTTACGGCGCACTGGTGGTGGTGGGCGCATCCAACGCCGTGAACCTGACCGATGGAAAAGACGGTCTCTGTACTGGATGTATGATCTTTTGTGCTTTGGCGTATGGCGTCTTTGCTTATGTGACCGGACACCGGGTTTTTGCGGAGTATCTGGATGTAAACTACATTGCCGGTGCCTCGGAAGTGGTGGTTCTGGCTGCCGCTCTGATCGGGGCATGTATCGGCTTCCTCTGGTTCAACTGCCATCCCGCCGCCATGTTTATGGGGGATACGGGCAGTCTGGCGCTGGGCGGTGTGATCGGATTGATTGCCGTACTGGTGAAACAGGAACTGCTGCTCATCATTGTGGGTGGCGTGTTCGTGATGGAGATCGTGTCCGTAATGCTTCAGGTCGCCAGTTTCAAGCTGACCGGGAAACGGATTTTCCGCTGTACGCCGATCCATCACCATTTTGAGCAGGGCGGCTGGACCGAAACCCAGATCGTGACACGATTCTGGATCATTGCCGGGTTGCTGGCGTTTATCGGAATGGCGACGCTGAAGATCCGCTGAAAACGGTTTTTTTATCACATGCCTGGGTACGCAGTGCCGGATAAAACCGTGCCGCCAGTTGTGTGCCGAGCGGTGTTAACAGGATCAGTGCTGATGCAATAGCGATGAACGGTACAAAAGGAATGGGGCGATGCCGCATTTTCGGCTTGATCCGCTTGTAGACCGGAGCAATGACCAGCGCTGAAATCGCTGCAAACAGCAGGATCCAGAGAAAATTCATAATCCCCGTTACCGGCGCGAGAACAGTCAGCAGTTTTACATCGCCCCAGCCGAAGATCATTTTTCCCGTCAGACCTCTTCCC
>JAGAPM010000291.1 GCA_017623265.1 Lentisphaeria bacterium
CCTGATCATTGATACTGCAGGGCGTCAGCAGAACCGGAAAAATCTGATGGATGAACTGGCAAAGCTCCGCCGGATCATCGAGAAGCAGCTTCCCGGTGCCCCGCATGAAACATTGATGACGGTGGATGCCAGCCTCGGCACAAATGCACTTTCTCAGGCACGGGAATTTCTGGCTGTCTGCGGTGCCAGTGCTTTGATCCTGACAAAACTGGATGGAACTGGAAAAGGCGGTGCCGCCTGTGCCGTTCAGCAGGAATTCAAGCTCCCCGTTCTGTACATCGGTTTGGGGGAAGCGCCGGATGACCTGCAGGAATTCTCGGCGGAAGATTACGCTAAAGCACTGCTGGAGGATTGAAATATTCTCTTGGACGGAGGTCTTTGCCGATGAAAAAATTCTCTTTCTTTTTCCTGTTGTTCCTGTTTTCTGTGCAGATTTTTGCGGCGCAGGGACGCAGTCCGTTTCCGGATAAGATCGACTATGTGAATATCATCGGCAGAGACTGTACCGCTTATTTCAATGCGGCGGCTCCGGATTTTTTCCTCCGGCAGGCGGCAGATAATCTGAATTACCCGCTGTTCCGCTGGACCAGCGACAAACAGACCGATGCCCGGTATCCGGGCTATTCCAATTCGCCTGTTTTGAGTTTTTTCGGTGTCAAGGTCGTTGAGATGATCGTCCGCTTTGAAAATGACCGTCTGCATCAGCTTTATACCGTCTATTACAGCCGCGGCGATGCGAAAAAGCCTCTGCGTATGATGGATTTTGACAAACTCTGTTCAACGCTGGCGAAAAAACTGGCTGCGTACACTGGCGATGAGGGTAAACTGATTACCGGAAATCTGACAAAAAATGACCGCCTCTTCAACCGGATCTACGTGAAGAACGGTTTCGTTTTTGAACTGAAATCCGGAGTCCGGACCGAAAAAAATACAAAGTCCGGCGAGTTTATCCAGCTTATCATCAGCCGTCTTGATCCGGAGAACGATCCCCGGCGGCAGCGGGTGACACAGACACGGACCACGGTCCGGCGCATGGAACTGGCGGAAAATCTCCGGAAAAATGAAAACGGGGATGTCTGGTTGGATAATATCCCCATGGTCGATCAGGGGATGAAGGGGTACTGTGTGCCGGCGGTTCTGGAGCGGGTATTGCGTTACTACGGCAATGAAGATGTAACACAGCATACGCTTGCCCAGATGGCGGGGAGCCGGGCGGATAAAGGAACATCGGTGGAAGGTATGGTGGAGGTCGTCCGGAAGACTGGAAGTAGAATCGGTGTGCGTGTTTCGCCGGTTTATCTGCGTGGGAACGATGTGAAGGAGATGGAAAAACTTGTGCGGGATTACAATAAAATCGCTCACCGCATGAAGAAACGGCAGATCCGCATGATAACCCGTCAAAAAGGAAAAACGGTCTATTACATGGTTGCTGAGACTCTCGCCCAGATGGAACCGGAAGTGGAACTGCAGCTTTGGACATCCCGGCAGCGTGAGTATAATGAATTCCGTGATTTGATCCGGAAAAATATTAAAAAGGGGATCCCCGTGATCTGGAGTGTGCAGCTGGGCAAGTTCCGGGAGGAAAAAACACCGAACCAGACGGCGGGCGGTCACATGCGGCTGATCATCGGCTGGAACGAACAGGAGGACCGGTTGATCTATACCGATACCTGGGGCAGCGGTCACGAGAAAAAATCCATGCCCACAGCTCAGGCATGGACGATCACAACGGCATATTTTACGGTGGAGCCGAGATGATGAGAAAAACATTGATGAAGAAAACAGATAATTTCTATATGAAGCATGCGATCCGTCTGGCGAAACGCGCGTTTGGCATGACCAGCCCCAATCCGCTGGTCGGTGCGGTGATCGTGAAGAACGGCAGGATCATCGGGGAAGGGTGGCACAAACGCTGCGGCGGCCCACACGCCGAGGTGGAAGCGATCCGGTCATTGCGTGACCCGGCGCAGGCGGAAGGCGCCACGATTTATGTGACATTGGAACCTTGTTCCACTTTCGGGCGTACACCCCCTTGCTGCGAAGCGATCATTGAACACAAATTCAAACGGGTGGTCATCGGTGGGATCGATCCCAATCCGAAACATGCCGGTGCTGCGGTGACCCGTCTGCAGGAATGTGGGATCGAAGTCATGACTGGTGTGGAACAGAAAGCCTGTGAAGCGCTGAATACGGCATTTTTTCATTGGATTACTGCGAAACGCCCCTTTGTTCTGCTGAAAATGGCTGAAACATTGGATGGAAAAATTGCCACTGCGTCCGGATCTTCCCAATGGATCACCGGCGATGATGCCGCACGGAAACGGGTTCGGGAACTGCGTCTGTGGTGTGATGCCATTGCTGCCGGTTCTGAAACATTCCGGCTGGATCATCCCGCTCTGACTGCCCGGGATGCTGCGGGAAATGTCTTGAAAACGCCCCGCCGTTTCATTGCGACCCATCAGATGACCGCCCCGGATGGTTTTGAAACATTTTCTGCCGATACCGCTGATGAATGGAATGTTTTCCTTGACCGTCTCGGAGCGGAAAATATTACTGCTCTGCTGATCGAAGGAGGCGGAGAACTGGCGGCATCTGCCCTCAAAGCGGGAATTGTGGATCAGATCGAATTTTACATCGCACCAAAACTGCTCGGCGGCAGAAACAGCCGCTCCAGTGTAGCCGGGGATGACCCGGCTACCGTTGCCGAAGCCATGATGCTGGACAATATGAAAGTCCGGAAGCTCGGCAGAAATCTGCTCATAACTGCAACGCCACGGAAGGAGAAATAAGAATCATGTTTACCGGATTGATCCAGCAGACCGGCACGATCGCGGCACGTTCCATGAACGGAAACGCCGGAAAATTGACTGTCCGCCTGAAAAAGCCCCTTGAAAAACCGGAAATGGGTGAAAGCATCGCCGTCAATGGCGCCTGCCTCACGCTGGAACAGGCAAATGGTACGGAACTCATCTTTCATGTGATGGAAGAGACATTCAACAAGACCAATCTGGGCAGCCTTCCTGCCGGAGCTGAAGTGAATCTGGAGCGGGCACTCCGGGTGGGTGACCGGCTGGGGGGGCACTTTGTGAGCGGACATGTGGACGGCACGGGAAAGATCCTTTCCTTTGAACGGGTGGGGGATGATATGGAACTGCGCGTGGAACTCCCTGCTCATATTGCCGGTTTTCTTGTGCCGAAGGGCAGTATTGCGATCGACGGCATTTCCCTCACGATCGCATCTCTTTCCGGTAATGATTTTACCGTCCGGATCATCCCGACTACCTGGAACGAAACGAATCTTTCCGGACGCAGGGCGGGGGATCTGCTCAATCTGGAGGCGGATATGCTCGGAAAACAGATCCGCTATCAACTGGAAGCCATGCTCGGTTCCGGTACGGCGAAGAAGGAACTGACAATGGATGATCTTATCCGGGCGGGGTTCTGAAATGGATACAGTCAGCAGCACAATGACATTCGGCGTGGCGTTTTCCCGGATCGGTATGAATCCGGAAGATATCCGCGACTATCTGGATTTTTCGGCATTCTCTGCCATGGAACTGCCGTGGGAGATCTTCTCCGCCGCAGAGCCCGGAATCCTTGCCCTGCGGAAAACGGCATTCCGGAGCGGAAAAACGATCATTTGCGGCTCGCTCATGGATTCCAGGCTTTCCCGGGGGATCATTTTTGCAGAAGATAAATTCCAGAAAGATTTCGCCAGACAGCTTGCCAATGCGCTGCAGTTCCTTGCGTCTTGCGGAATACGGACTGCTACTCTGGATTGCCCTCTGGAAAACCTGCTTGCCAGCGAAGAGGCGCAGAATGATATGCGCAAAATTCTGCTCACGGCTGCTCCGGTTCTTGTACGGGAGAAAATGACACTTCTGCTGCCATGCGCCATCCCTGCTGCCGGGGATCTTTCTACGGCTCTGCGGTTTATGTGTAATACCCTGATCCCCGGTGTGAAGTTGAAGCTGGAGATCATGCCATGGCATCCGGATTTTGCAAAAACGCCCGTTTCTGATTTGCTCGGAAACTTGTTGTTTGAGACGGGCAGTGTTATTTTCCGGTATGATGCCGATTGCGGGAACCGGATCATGAAAGCGCAGGTCAAACCGGTGATCGAGGCGTTGAAACGGGTGAATTATACCGGAACGGTTCTGCTGGCTCCCATGTCTCAACGGAACCGTATGGCGTACCCGGAGATATGTCAATTTTCCGGAATACTGGAAGATTTGAAGGAATTTATTTCCGCCTGAACTTGACAACAGGTGGTCTGCGGTCTAAATTCCTCAAATGATTAGGAGAAAATGTTACAATGTTATGTCAGATTTGCAATAAAAACCCTGCTACGATCCGCATTCAGGAAGTGGTGAACGGTAAAAAACAATCCCTTCATCTCTGCTTGGCATGCGCCGGAAAGAGATCTTTTGATCAAGCTGCACTGGATGGAATGGATCTGGCGGAATTGATGAATTCTCTGGAACAGAGTATTTCTGAAATGGGGCTGATCCCATTCAAAGATCTCGGCGGAAAAAACGGCGACAGCGAAAAAGATCTGCCCGATCTGCATTGTGCTGCCTGTGACTGGTCGCTGGTCCAGTTCGATAAGACCGGGCACCTCGGTTGTCCTGCCTGCTACGATACATTCGCAGATGTTCTGAATGAAAAAA
>JAGAPM010000292.1 GCA_017623265.1 Lentisphaeria bacterium
AATGGCGGAAAGAGCAGCAGGATCCAGCCGGAGAGCAGTTCCACCGGCCGTCCGAACATCCGGTGAGCGGTCGCAGAGGTCAGGATCAGCGTCAGGAATGCGCCGCAGGCGGAGAGGAGCATGGGCAATGAATTTTCACCGGTCTTATTCCAGAAGATCATCAAAAATGCACAGAGCCAGAACACAAGCCGGGGCTTGTCTCCCAGAAATGTCTGTTTGAAATTGGCGTTACATTCATGAATGCGCCAGACGGTGAAACCGGTGGGGGCAGCGTTCGTCATGGGTCAAAAATCTTTCTTTATTCGGAAAATACAATTGCTTCAAAAACGGTAAACGTGGCGCCGGACCGGAAATCATCCGGATGCAGACCTGCCTTCAGACAGAGTTGGGACAGCGTCTGTTCCAATGTCCAGCCCTGTTCCGGTGCGACCTGCGGCAGAAAAACCGCCGATCTGCCGTTCTTTGTCACCGTCATACCATGGCGGCCGATCTCGATTTTGCGCCAGTCATCGATCGGTTCCGGCGGCGTCAGAGCGGAGATCTCCAGACGTATGGATCCGAACTCGCTCTCCCGCAAAGAGAAGAAACGGGGATCCCGGAACGCCGCATCACAGGCACGGGCTGTCACTGCCTCGTACAGCGGTCGGTATGGTGCGATCTCGCCGATACAGCCCCGCAGTGCACCGGATGCCGTATGAAGCGTCACAAACGCCCCCATCACCTTGCGCATGGCGGGAGATGCCTCTTCTTTATACGCATCGGGTGCAGGTGACCTGCCGGTCTCCAGTTTTTTCCGGATGGCACGGCGGGCAAAATCCAGCAGAAGCGCCTTATCGTTATCGGTAAGGACGGAAGGATCGACTGTCGGGACCCGGATCCCGCAGGCAAGATAACAGACAAAATCCCGGTCACCCGATGCGGAAGCAGAGTTGCAGTAATGAAAGAGGGTCGTCTCGAAGACAGGACTTTTCATCTCCAGTACCGCACGGATCGGCTCCGAGCCGCAGATCGTACAGTGATTCCGGTCAATAAAACGGTGAAACGCTGCCGGATCATGGTTCTGAATGTACTGATACGCTTCAAAATCAACCAGGCGCACATTCTCCTGAAAATCGGATTGGAACGGCGCATAACCGAAACGGCTGCCGTAATGTGTGAAGTCGGAACTGACAATCAGCAGCGTCTCCGGCGTCATCAGAGAAAACAGAAGATCTCCCAGCCCGGATGCCGTCGATTGGGAAAGTTTACCGACAATGACCGGGAGGATCGAAAAATCATTGCCCAGCACCGTCTGGAGGAAAGGATACTGGATCTGCGTACTGTGTTCGTCCCGGTGGACAGAGTCAGAACTTGTTACAAAAGATCGGGTACGGAAAGCATCGGCTAAAGACCGGTCCAGCGGGATCGTTCCCAACGGCGTGGAAACTGCGTCCGATTCCGGCAGAACGACTTTGTCATCCAGCCACGCCCGGTGGGACGGCGCCAGCAGAAGAACACGACGGAAAGAACGGTTCCGCATCCGCCGATATGCAAACGCCGCACAGGAACCACTGTACACATATCCGGCATGGGGAACAATAAAGATGTTGCAATCATCCCCCGCCATGCGCCCGGCAGACTCCGCATCCGCCGCTGCAAGATATCGTTCCAATTCCGCACGCAATTTTTCCGGAAGATC
>JAGAPM010000293.1 GCA_017623265.1 Lentisphaeria bacterium
GACTTACTTTATACGATAACATATTCGATATTCTGCCCGTTCTGGGTGTAATTTTCGAAACCTTGGCGCTGTGGCTTATGAAGGAGCGTTATGTGTGGATCGTATCGCTTGTTGCGGTGCCGTTCTGGCTTGCGTACAACCTGATCTGCCACTACATCGACTTCGCCGCAGAAGTGCTGGGGCGTCCGCAGACAGTCCACCACTGGCTGAAATCGGCTCCGGGCGAACCGGATACGCTGAAAAACAACTGCACCGCGCTCCTCTCCTATCCCAATGCCACGGCAGTGATCCGCAGCTGCGGTCGGGAAGTCCACGGCGGCGATCACCGGCGTCTGCGCATCTGCGGGACAAACGGCACGATCGAAATGTCCCCGGTGGAACGGTACGACGGCAAGCCCCTGACCTTGCAGCTGACCCTGAAACAGGATGCAGACGGCTACAAAAAGGGCGAACAGACGGTGGATTGCGGCATCACGCCGGACCGTTATATGGAACAGCTGAAAAACTTTGCCGGCGTGATCCGCGGCACGGAAAAAGATCTCTTCACCCGGGATCATGACCTGCTGGTGCATGAAATCGTACTTGCCGCATCCGGCATGGCAGACTGGAAGGAATAAGCCACCTATGAAAGCAATGATTCTTGACGAAAAATTGAACTTCCTCTGGACCGATGTGCCGGATCCCGTCCGGAAAGCCGATGAAGTGCTGATCCGGGTGAAAGCCGCTGCTGTCAACCGGGCGGACCTGATGCAGAAGGACGGCAAATACGCCTCCCCGCCGGACTGGCCCCAATGGTGCGGACTGGAAGCTGCCGGAGAAGTGGTGGAAGCACCGGAAGATTCCACCTTCAAGCCCGGAGATGCGGTCTGTGCCCTGCTGGGCGGAGGCGGCTATTCGGAACTGGTCACAGTCCCTGCGGGCATGGTGATCCCGGTCCCGGAAGGCTTGAGTTTTGTGGAGGCGGCAACACTGCCGGAAGTGTGGTGTACGGTCTACTTGAACCTGCAGTTTGAGGCGGGCGGCGTGAAGGCGGGGGATGTGTTTTACATTCAGGCAGCAGCCAGCGGCGTGGGACTTGCAGCGATCCAGCTGGCAAAACTTTACGGGGCAAAAGTCATTGCCTCGGTGGGTTCGGCGGAAAAAGCGGAGATCGTCAGAAAGTTCGGCGCAGATATCGTGGTCAACTACAAGGAAGAAGATATCCTTCCTGTTCTGACGGAAAATCCGCCGGACATCGCCCTGGACTGCATTGCCGGAGCAAAGATGGGTGACTGCTTCAAACAGATGAAGTTCGGCGGACGCTGGATCATGATCGCTTCCATGGCGGGCGGCGTCACGGAAATCGATCTGGAAACGGTCTGGCGGAAGCGCCTGAAACTGATCGGCAGCACGCTCCGCAGCCGGACCAGCGAAGAAAAGAGCCGGATCATGGCGGCACTGAAAAATGAACTTTCCCCGCTGTTCAGTCAGAAAAAACTGATCAGCAACATCCATGCGGTCTTCCCCATTCAGGAAGTGGAAGCGGCACACGGCGTGCTGCGCCGTTCGGAGAATGTGGGGAAAGTGGTGCTGACATTCTGAAAAAAACATATCAGCATAAAAGAATCCGGAACAAGCATGAAAATGTGCCTGTTCCGGATTTTTATGCGGTCAGATCAATTTGTATCCGGCTTGAGCCAAACGGGCTTTGATCTCGTTCAACTGCTGAAAATCTCTTGTTTCCATTTTGATATGGAGATAACAGCCGATGATGTCAGCGTGTTCACCGCCGGGATCGTGCCGTACCTGAATGACATTTGCTCCGCAGTCAGCGATGATATTGGAAACATCCCGCAACTGACCGGGCTTATCCAGCATGGCGATCTTCAACTCCGCCACTCTGCCGCTTGAGAGCAAGCCCCGGTTAATAACACGTGAAAGGATATTCACGTCGATATTACCACCGGAGACCACGGCACAGACATTTTTTCCGGCGAGGTCCAGTTTCTTTGCCAGTACAGCGGCAACGCCGACAGCACCGGCTCCTTCGGCGACCAGCTTCTGTTTTTCCATCAAAGTCAAAATGGCAGTGGCGATCTCATCATCGCTGACCGTAACGATTCCGTCCACATATTTGCAGCACAATTCTCTGGTGAGTGTGCCGGGCGTTTTTACGGCAATCCCATCGGCAAAAGTGGAAACTTTTTCCAGCGTAACGCCGTGCTTTCCGGTGAATGCTTTGCACATCCCCGGCGCGCCTTCCGCCTGAACGCCGTAAACTTTACACGCCGGATTCAGTTGTTTCAGTGTGAATGCCACTCCGGAGACCAATCCGCCGCCGCCCACGGGCACGAGGACTGTATCGACATCCGGGTACTGTTCCAGGATCTCCAGCGCGATGGAGCCCTGACCGGCGATCACATCTTCATCATCAAAGGGATGAACAAAGATACTGTCGTGTTCCTTACAATATTTTTCCGCCGCCAGATAAGCGTCATCGTAAACGCCGTCAACCAGATGTACTTCTGCGCCAAGCCTTTTGGTTGCCTCCACCTTGGATATGGGAGCAATACTCGGCATAAAAACGACCGCTTTCCGGTGAAGTTTTCCCGCCGCCAGAGAAACGCCCTGCGAGTGATTGCCCGCAGAACATGCCACGATCTCTCTGCCGTCCTGCGGCAGGTTGGCGATTTTGAAGAATGCGCCCCGCAGTTTGAAGGACCCGGTGAGCTGTAAATTCTCCGCTTTCAAGCGCAGTTGACAATCATCGGTCAAACCGTTGCTTTCGATCATATCGGTATAACGCGCCACGCTTTTCAGCAGGTGACTTGCCTTGTAAACTTTGTCCAGCGTCAGCATAGTTTTGCTCCCTTATCTGCCGATGAAACCAGCGCCGCATAACGCTTGAGATATCCGGTCAGCTTCCGTTGTGGAGCGAATCCTTTTTTTGCCCGTCTTTCCGCCAATGTGTCATCATCCACCAGCAGTTCCAGCGAGTAGTCCGGGATATCGATTTTTATCAGATCGCCTTCCTCCACGAGCGCAATCGTACCGCCGGCAACGGCTTCGGGAGAGATGTGTCCGATCGCAGCACCTCTGGTCGCGCCGGAAAATCTGCCATCGGTGATGAGCGCCACATCGGCATCCAATCCCATTCCGGCGATAGCACTGGTGGGAGAGAGCATTTCCCGCATACCGGGACCACCGGCAGGTCCTTCATTGCGGATCACCACGCAATCGCCTTTCACGATCTTTCCGGACAGGATGGCTTTGACAGCATCTTCTTCACACTCAAAGACACGGGCTTTTCCGGTGAACCGGAGCATCTCCTTGCGCACGGCACACCGTTTAACGATCCCGCCGTCCGGGGCAAGATTACCGTATAAAACCGCCAATCCCCCCTCATCGGTATAGCGCTGAATGACTTCCCGATCTTTGACTTCCGCATGGGCAATGACCTCGCCAAGCGTTGTGCCGGAAACGGTCCGGCAATCCAGATTCAGCAGATGAGAGACTTCTTTCATCACAGCCGGAACGCCTCCGGCACGATGAAGATCCTGCATGTGGTGCTTTCCAGCCGGAGCAAGACGGCACAAGTTGGGCGTGCGGGCGCTGATTTCATTTACCGTGTGCAGATCGAAATCCACTCCGGCTTCGGCGGCAATGGCGGGCAGATGCAATGCGGTGTTGGTGGAGCAGCCCAGCGCCATATCCACCGTCAACGCATTGTGAAATGCTTGAGCCGTCAGAATATCACGGGGACGGAGATCGCATTTGAGCAGTTCCATAACTTGCATGCCGGCATGTTTGGCAAGATGGATACGCTGTGAATAAACAGCCGGGATCGTGCCGTTTCCGGGGAGAGCCATACCGATCGCCTCGCAAAGACAGTTCATGCTGTTAGCGGTAAACATACCGGAACAGGAACCGCATCCGGGGCAGCTGGAACACTCGACTTCCGCCAGTTCTGCTTCGCTCATTTTTCCGGCATTGACGGCACCGACAGCCTCAAAAACCGTGTTCAGATCCCTGCTGTCAAGCGAAAGCATCGGACCGCCGGAAACGAAAACGGAAGGCAGATTGCACCGTGCTGCCGCCATCAGCATACCGGGAACGACTTTATCGCAGTTGGGGATAA
>JAGAPM010000294.1 GCA_017623265.1 Lentisphaeria bacterium
GGGAACGGCATAGGGCGCGTGGACGTCGCAGAATTTCAAACCTTCTGCTGCCAGTTCCTGTTGGACCGTTTTCAAAAATGCCGGAGTATCCATGATCATCCGGATCAGGGGGGAGGTGAGAACGATATTTTTCGCCCCGTGGACTGCCAGTTCGTGCAGATAGACCGGGCGGGTCTGGTCGTTCAAGGTTTGAAATTCCACATAATACGAGATCGGTGCAGGTGCTGCCATGTTGGGATGCCTTTCCTGTTTGCTGTCAACGGCATAATATACCACGCTCCAGATGGAAAAACAAGCATGCTTCTTTTTTTTATGCCGTATCTTTCCATGATCTCCTTCCGGCAGACAGGCAGCAACCTGTAACCTTGAAATATTTTTATAATGGTTGAAGAGGCATAAAAAAGGCAAAAAAAATGGTGCGCCCACAAGGACTCGAACCTTGGACCCAATGATTAAGAGTCATTTGCTCTACCGACTGAGCTATGGGCGCACAGTGTTGTTCACTGAACATGCCATTAATATACCATCATCCTGCACAATTTCAAGTGGTTTTTTGAAAAAAGTCGTAAATTTTTTGAAAAATCCATTGTTTTTTTCCGTGCGTGCGTTATTATTCCTGATGTATCAACTATGAGGAAATCCGGATGAAACTGAAATTTCGAACTTTTCTGTTGCTTGCGCTTGCTCTGCTGGTAATTGCAGGGGGACTTTTTGCTGTCTGGTATCTTACCCGTCCTTCGGATGAGGAGCTGATCCGGGCAACCGTGAGCGGGATCGAGGCTGCTCTTTCCGCACCGTACAAAAATGACCTTCAGGGGCAGGCGGAGAATATCGCCGCTCTGAAACCGTATCTCGGTGAGGAGATCCGCATTGAACTGCCCTGTTACCGGTATGTGGGAAATTTCAGCCGTCCGCAGGTGCTGGGGGATTATTTTACGATCCGGAAACGCCTCGGCAACTTGAAAGTCCTTGTTTCGGATGTGGTCGTGACCTTTCCGGAAGACCGGGAAAAAACTGCGTATGTGCGGCTGACGGCAAAAGTTTCCTGGCGGAAGATGGATCAGAGTCCCTACGCCGTTACGCTGACCATGCGGAAGGAATCCGGCGACTGGCTTGTTACCGGAATCCGGAAGGAAGATTGATGAAGATTCCCGAGAAATGGCGTTCCCGTCTTAAAATTGCCACCTGGATCCTGACCGGATTGTTCATTGCCGGCTGTCTGCTGACTGCATGGGCATTTTACGTTGTCTGGCAATGCGGAGAACAGGTCTATACAGAGCTTGACGCAGTTCCCCCCCGGGAATACGCACTTCTGCCGGGGACCAGCAAAATGATCGGTCCGTATGAAAATCTTTATTTCAGACACCGGATCTCGGCAGCGGCGGAACTTTACCATGCCGGAAAAGTGAAACGGATCATCGTTTCCGGAGACAACCGGCATGAGGATTACAATGAACCCCGTGACATGTATCAGGCGCTGATCGAAGCGGGGATTCCGGCGCAGGCGATCGAGCTGGACTATGCCGGATTCCGTACGCTGGACAGCGTTCTGCGATGCCGGAATGTGTTCGGAGTATCTTCTTTTCTGATCGTATCACAACACTTTCACTGCCGCCGTGCCATCTATCTGGCAAAAGCCCACGGACTTGATGCCGTGGGCTATGCTGCAGAAGATACGAGTCAGAAGAACCGCTACCGCCGTTATCTGCGGGAAACGGCTGCCTGCCTCGCCGCGTGGCTTGATGTCAATCTCTTGCACACCAAGCCGCACTTCGAATATTGACCGGTTTTATTTTTTGAGTTTGATCTGCGCCGGGAGCAGCGGGTAGCCCTGTCCATTGACCGTGTTCACTTCCGGGTTCATGGTCCAGGCATAGCGCAGCGTTTCCGGATTGGTGATCCCTTCCGGAACGGTGACGATGATCTTGCCGTCCTTGATTTCTGCCGTGGCAAAACGGTAGTCTTCTTTCCACACATACCGCACCTTGACTGCGGGACCGGAGACGGCGAAGGAGTGGGGTGCTTTGCCATCGGTTGTCTTCAGACCGGCGGCATTTTTCATGGTGACAATGATCTGATTTCCCTTCAGCACAGCGGAGGTGATTTCGGGATAGGTCATCACGCCTTTGAATGCCGGAACTTTGAACACATCCTGCAGCAGCTGGAGTGCCAGACGGCGTCCCAGTTCCTGTTTGTTCAGCGGATGAATGTTCTTTTCATCCCCGATGTCGATGGTGGGGATCATGAAGACGCTGTTCGGGACGCGTGCTGCAGCCTGATCAGCCCGGGTTTTCGGCCAGTCGCCGCATTTGTTGGCATCCTTGACCGGCGCAGTGTAGGCGGCAAGTTGCACCATCAGGAACGGCAATTTGTTGTCGTTCAGAACCTTGCGAACGGATTTGATGTGTTCTTTGAGCATAACGAGGAAGTCCGAACCGCCCGCGTTGCTTTCGCCCTGATACCACAAATAGGCATCTACCGGCGTGCCGCGGAAGGGGGCAAACATGGCATTGTAAAGCACGCCGCCGCAGCGGTAGATTTTCACCAGTTCCAGATAATCCGGATGCCATTTCACCGGTTTCATCACGGTTTCCGCTTCGGTCTTCCATACGCCGTTCAGAGAGAGTACAACTTTTTTGCCTGCACAGATGGCAATGCCGTTATCATCGTTCCGGTCGAAAAGCCCGCCCGCATGACCGGAGTCAAAGACGCGGATCGCAATCGTGTTTTTGCCGGCTTTCAGCGCGCCGGCGGGGATCTTGTAGAAACGCTTCACCATCCAGGTATCCGGCACATCATCTCCGGTCTTGCCGATGAGATTGCCGTTCAGCCAGACTTCATCGTAGTCATCAATGATCCCCGGGGCGAAAGTCAGTTCTTTGCCCGCCAGTTCTGCGGGGACATCAAAAGTCTTACGGAACCAGTATGTTCCGTCCATTTCGCCGTGGACTTTTTCCAGCACTTCGGGGAGGGTGATATCTTTCCAGGCGGAGTCGTTGAAGTTTTCCTTGTGCCATTCCGCTGTATTCGCTTTCTTGCCGGGATCGGAGAGAACCAGACTGGCGGCAAGACGGTCACGGTACTTGATCACGCCGTCACGCCCCATGTGACTGTATTTGATGAACTGATTCAGCCAACGGGGAGCAACATTCAGCAGCGAGTAGGGGGAGAGCCATGCCTGCTGGGGCGTAGCACTCACGGAGTTGTTGATGATCCCGATGGGAATGCCGTCCATTTCTTTGTGGAGAACGCGCGCACAATAGAAGGATGTCGCCCGGACATTTGCCGCATTTTCCGGGGAGACGGGGACCCACTTGCCCTTTGCCTGTGTCCGGGGAGCGAAGTCAAAATCGTTTTCCACATCGAACTCCCGGATGGCAGGATAATCGGCACTTGCCACTTCCGCTTTCCAGTTCATCGTTTCTTTGATGGGCACTTCCATGTTGCTCTGACCGCCCGCAAAAAGCACGAGACCGGAGAGCACATTTTTCATGACAACCTTATTTTTTTCGCCGGAGATCGTTACCTCAAAGGGGGTCTTGATCACGCCGGGAGCGGGGATATCAACTTTGAATCTGCCGTTATCGGAGGCGATCGTTTCATAGGTTTTGCCCTGCATGGTTACAGTGACTTTTTCTCCGGGCGCGGCAGAGCCGGTGATCCGGGCGGGCTTGGCAGCACAGAACACAAAGTTGTCCTGAAAGAGGAAGTCCGGTTTGGCTTCCGCCGCCAGAGGGATCGCTGCAGCGAGCAGCAGTGCAGTCAGCATTTTTTTCATGATTTTTTTCCTTTTCTTTTAACGATTATCACCTGTTTTCAGTTATGCATACAAAAAAATGGCAGCATTTCTTACAGCCCGGAATCAAAATCGCAGAATTTCTGCAATATTTCCGGCAGACGGATCAGCAGATCATCGGCGATCACTCCGGTATTGCCTGTACGGGTCAGACGGTCCGTGCTGATCTCGCCGGCGAGACCGTGAAGATGAACCCCGATCTGCGCCGCAGTGAACGGATCGTATTTCTGCGCCAGAAATGCCCCGATGATCCCCGTCAGAACATCGCCGCTTCCCGCAGTGGCAAGGGTAGGGGAGCCGGAGAGATTGATCGCCTTTCTGCCATCGCAGCCATTGAGGATCCGGGTGTAAGGTCCTTTCTGAACAAGAACGCTTTTTGATAATCTTGCAAGTTCTTTAATGTCAGTAAGATTCACTGAATCGAGAAGCCGCTTCAGCTCTCCTGCATGAGGCGTGAGAACGGAGTTCGACGGCAAGCGTTTTATCCGTTCCGGTCTACAGGAAAGAAGGTTCAGTGCATCTGCATCGAAAAGTGTGGGAACGGCAAGAATGTCCAGCAAGCCGTCGAGAAAATCTCCAGCTTCTGTTGTCATGCCCGGTCCGATGGCAACGGCATCCATGGCGGGCAGAAGGCTTTTGATCAGGGGCAGGGCGGCGGCTGTGAAATGGCCGGTGTCCTCATCCGGTGCGCGGCGGACGATCAAGGCTTTCGGAACGGAACAGACGATCTCCGCCGAAGCGGGGATCACCACCGTGACCAGTCCGGCTCCGGCACGCAGTGCGGCTTCTCCTGCCAGAAATGGTGCGGATGGATAGGAGGCGCTGCCGCCGGGAATGAGAATATGTCCCCGTTTCTGCTTGTAGGTCGCCGGATCCAGCGGACGGAGCAGGTGGCGTACCGTTTGGGTGTCAAGCGCCGGAACTCCTTCCGGTGCAACGGCGTTCAAGATTTCGTCAGGAATCCCGATCGGTACAGTATGCAATGTCCCGCAGACAGATGGTCCGTTTCCGGTCAGCAGCCCCGTCTTCGGGGCTGCGAGGGTCAATGTGGCATCAGCGATGATCGCATCTCCGGTCCCCGTTTCGCCGTCCAGACCGGAGGGAATATCGATACTGATGACCGGGCAGCCGGAGCGGTTGACAAGGCTGATCCAGCTTTTCACCGGCTCCCGTACTTCGCCTTTGATACCGGTACCGAGGAGGCAATCGATCACCAGATCCTGATCATTGTTCAGGTCATCTGCGGTAAGACTGTTTTTGATGATCATATCCTGCGGCAATTCGCGGAAGGCAAGGAGAGCATCACCGGACAATTTTTCTTCCGGTGCGGTACAATGGAGAATGACCCGTTCTCTGCCGGCTTCTTCCCGCAGCCGCGCCGCGATAATAAATCCATCTCCGCCATTGTTTCCGCTGCCGGTGAGAATGTGAAAACAGCGCTTCATGCCCCGGGTCAGATCAAGGATTTTGTTCGCAGCTGCATTCCCGGCAGATCGCATCAAGCCGATCCCGGAAAACAGACCGGACCGGATCGTTTCGGAATCTGCCTGACGCATTTCAGTGGGAGTAAGAATTTTCATATTTGAATCTCCGGAATCGCTTGTTTACTCAACGGAAGTATAGCACAATCTGCTGAAAAATCAACAAAAGAGGAAAAAAAACAGAAAAAAACAAAAAAAATTGTTGCGAGAAATGGAAAACGGGTGTAAATTGTATAGGTTTTGTTATTCTGTTTTAGAAAGTAATAATCGTGGCAGTTTTTGAAGAAAAAAAGATCGGAATCTGGGGCGCAGGAATTTTTCTCCTGCTGCTTTTTGCTCTGACCTTTCCGCTTTGGCATCTGGTCGACCGGGAAATGCTGGGGATGGAAGGGGAGCTTGCTGTCGCCGTGACGGAGATGAGCGGAAATGAGCTTGCCCCTACAACTCACGGTTATCTGTCCGATGCTCCGCCGCTGTTCCTTCTGCTTGCAAAGATTTTTTCGCTTGCCGGACTGCCCCTGCTGTATGTGTTGAGGGGGATCTCGGTCCTTTCCTATTTCATCCTGACAACGTTGGTCTTTTTTGTCAGCCGCCGGAATTGTGGAGGAACTCAGGCGGCGTGTGCCGCTGCTGCCGTTATGATGTCCACGGTGGTCATTTTTGATAAATTGCCTTTCGGCAGCCCCATGGCGTTGACTGCGCTGTTGCTCTACAGCGGCTGGATCGTCTGGATCGAGCTGACCATCCGCCGTTCCAATTGGAATCTGGCGTGGATTTTTGCCGGCTTGTTCGGAACATTGATCTATTGCAATGCCGGGCTTACCGGGCTGATCTATTTCTTTGTGCCGCTTTTTCTTCAACGCAGACCTCTGACCGTCTGGCCGAAACTCGGTCATACGGGGATGTATTACGGCGCTGTGCTTATTCTGGGAACGGCAGCGTTTCTCGCTTTTCTGCAAAACGGTCTGCCGAAACCGCCGGTGGAGACGGGAAGTTCCATGGTATTCGGGGAGTATTTTACGCAGATCGTTGTTTTTCCGTTTGCTGCATTTGTCCGGCTGCTGCCCTGGTCGATCTTCCTCTGGGCTCCCTTCTGTGCGGCTCTGATCCCACTGCAGGACAATCCGCTTTTTGGAAAATTCCACCGGATCCTGTTTATTTCCCTGTTCATTCTGATTTGGTTCAATCCCGGTTCCGCAAGCCGCGATCTGTTCTGTCTGATGCCGCTGATCGCCACCATGATCGGTTCGTACTACTGGATCATTGTGCGCCGTTACGGGGAACGGATCTGCAAATTCTCTGCCTTTTATGCCTGGGGGATCCTTGCCGCTGCTGTTCTGGTCGCGCTGTTCCTTTTTCTGCCGCCGGACCTGATTTCCGGTCTGCTCCGGTCCGTGTGGCTGCAGGGATCGTTCCTGCAGGATGTCAAACAGCTGCCGGTTCGGCTTTATTCGGTCCTGCCGGAAATCATTCTGCCTGCCATCGCCGCTTTGATCATCCTCTGTTTCAAGCGGAAGATCCCCTGCTGGCTTGCCATTTCCATGCTCTTCTGCAGTTCGATTCTTGTGCAGTTCCCGCTGCGGGCGCCATATCACAGGGCGGCGCGGGAGCGGCAGAATTTTGCGACTCGGCTCGAGCATATTTTCCAAATGAGAAATCTGAAGCCGGGGCAGGATATGATCTATACCAATATCAACGGGCTCTATGCTGAAGGTTTTTATGCCGGATATGGCTTCCGCTATACCGATACCGAAAAAATCCCCGAAGAAAAACAGGTCATTTACCTGCTGACTGCCAAAACGCCCCTGAACCCCACCCGCAGTTGGAATCTGGTGGCTGAAATGGAATACAAAGAACAGCGTCTCTTCATTTATGAAGGACAGCTTAACAGGAGTGAAGACGATTATGACAACGAAATTTGAACGAAAACCTTTCCTCGCAGCTGCAACAAAAGCAGATCTGCAGGAGTTTATCCTTTCCATCGGCGAAAGCAAGTTCCGTGCCGACCAGATCTACAGCTGGATCACCAAAAAATGGGTC
>JAGAPM010000295.1 GCA_017623265.1 Lentisphaeria bacterium
CATGCTTTTTTTGCGGGGCAGGGCAGTCTGCTGCCCCCGCAAAAAAACAGCCTCTGCACGGGTCCCGTGCAGAGGCTTGACCGCCGTCCCCGCCTGATCCCTCAGCAGAACCCGATTTTTTTCTTATCGCCGGAGTTGCTTTCCGGATTGGCACGCTCGATTTTGATACGGCTTTCCTGTTCCAGTGAGCTGAGCCGAAGCTCATTTGATGTGGCGTCCAGATAGTACAGACTCTGCCTGACGGTCCGGAAGTCGCCGGGGGTCAGGTTTTCGATAGCGTCCAGGCGTTTCAGCTCGCCGAAACTCAATTTTGTCTTGAACATCCGTTCAAAAAAGATTTTTTTACCGGTGTTATCCAGGTAATCGAAGCCCAGTTTGTAGGTGAAGCGCCGCAGGACTGCGGGGTCCAGATTCCGGAGAAAGTTTGTTGCACCGACCATGATGCCGTTAAAATTTTCCATCTGATGCAGCAGCTCATTGACCTGCGTGACTTCCCAGTTGTTCCGGGCGCGTTCCCGGTTCTGCACCAGTCCATCGATCTCATCCAGGAACAGGATTGCCTTTTCTGCTTCAGCGCATGCGAATGCGGCTTTGATCTTTTTTTCGGTCTCGCCCACATACTTATCCAGCAGATCGCTGCCCATCAGAACGACCACTTTTGTATCCAGCTGTGCGCCGAGATACTTCACAAATTCGGTTTTGCCGGTTCCCGGAGGTCCGGACAGCAGCAGATTCATACGGGGACGATCCGGGTCATCCTCCCCGTCGGTCTGCTGAAATTTGCGGACTGCGCCAACGATCATTTCCAGCGGGACATCGCCCTTGATATTCAAGCCGTCCAGCGAATAGTCTTTTGACGGAGCGATTTTGTTATCTTCTTCCATCTGAATATTCATCAGTTCACAATGCTGCTTCATCAGACGGCGGAGCGTTTTTTCAAAATCGGCTTCCGGTATATCCATTTCCCGGAGATTTTTCAAAACCAGCGTGATGCCGCCGGCGCTGACCGGATAACGGGTGGCGCACTGTTCAAGCAGTGTATCGGAGAAGTGTTCAGCCAGACCGTATTTCTGCACATTGTTTTGCCAGATGGTGAGGCGCTGTGTTTTGTTCAGTGGTTCAAAGCAGATGGAATAATCGAACCGGCGGCGGCTGGATTCATCCAGTGCCATCGCAGGTGTATTGGTGATCCAGATCGTAGATGTACCGATCCGGTCCAGCACATCGTTCAGCTGTCCGTTGTCTCCTTTCGGCGATGCGCCGAACATGAGAGAGAGGAACGATTCATTTCCGCTGAGCATGTTGTCCGCTTCATCCACCAGAATGATACTGTTCTTCTGATCGACCTGTTTATCACAGATATCTATGGCAGCAAAGCGGAATCCGTTGCTGTAATCGGAGGATTTCAGCCGGTCAGATACTTCGCTCTGGGCGATACTGTACAGCATCTTTTTATTTTCTTTTGCCAGTGTACGGGCGAAACTGGTCTTTCCGGTTCCGGGTGCGCCGTAAAGAAGAATGTTCACCGGTTTCCCGCTTTGGAGCAGGGGAGTGAGCATTTCACAATGTTCGCGAACGCTGCTGCTGAAGAAATCCAACGGCAGTGTTTCCCCCTCTGCCGGAGAAAAAAAGTCGGATGTGAGGGCGGAGTCACTGAGTCCGTCCAAAAACTTCATGACACGGTACGAAGGATCAAAGTCCTCATCCAGACACTGGTACCGGAGCAGTTTGCCGGAAGATTTCAATGCCTCAATAACCTCATTTTTCTCTCTGCCTGTGTATTTTTCAATAAGCAGGATCCGATCCGCATGAACATGCTCGAAAATTCTTAAACTGTCTTCAAGCAAATTTTCATGAAACATGTAAAACAGCAGCAGAATTTCAGCTTCCAGTTCGTTCAGAGAAAGGAAGGAGGAAATTTCTTTCCATCGCAGATACAAAGGGTCCGTTTCCCGGTCGCAGATAAGAGAGGATGCCATATCTGTCAGCATGGAATGAAATTTAGACTTCATATCGGGGACGTTCCACAGACTGCAAAGGATTTCCTGATTTCCATCACTCAGGTCAAGGCGACCGCGAACCTGGGGCTTTTCCATATAGGCTTTGATTTTCAACCGGTCTTTGAACGAAAAGTTTTTCCGGTAACAGGAAAGCAGCGTTATTTTCGGGAAAAGCCGGTTGAACACGCAGAAGAAATCGGAATCGTTAATTCGTTCTTTTCCTTGGGAGAGAGCATTTTGCAGAAATTCCACAGCTTTGATTTCCGCCCAGGAGCATTTTTTTTCTTTTTTCATCATTTTCATACTTTTACCTCATTGTTTTGATTTTATATCTCAACTCTATACAACCTTCACAAAAATCTTATAAGCAAAATGCATGCCAACTTTTTACCGGTCAGTTTTTGATCCTTTGCCTTCACATTGCTGACCGTTTTAATGTCACCCATTTGAAATGACGTCCGGAAGTTTTCAGGTAAAGCGGCATTTCAACTTTCCTCTTCTCAAGCATTGCCATTGTTGTTTCGCATGTCGCAATAACGGCTTGAGTATTTCCGGAGCAGGAAAGCCATTTTCCGTTCCGGTAGCGGAAACTTTCCCGTGGCTCAGCGATCTTTTCCACCGCATAAGCACTGTCAGAACTCTGCACGATCTTACAATGGGTTTTTCCGGCAGCTTTCCGCAGACCGCGCCCTGCCATCTGGATGGTGGGCAGTCTGCTGGCATCCCGGATGAAAACGCTCTGAAGTTCCGGCAGATCAAAACCTTCCGTCAAAACGGAAACATTTGCCACAACCTGTACATCGCCATTGATAAATGCTTCCAACTGGGCATCTTTATTGCTGGAACCGGTAACGACTTCACAGATGATCCCCTCATTCCGGAGGAGTTCCTGAAACTCAAAGCACTCACTGATCCTGCTGAAGAAGGCAATGGTCTTTCCCCACATTTCCGGATTCTCACAGAAGACCTTCGCCACTTGCGGGATGTGCCAGTCTTTCAGCTTATAGGAATAAAATGGGGAAAGAACGCTGCGCTGAATGAAATAGGCAATATTTCCACAACTTACATTGGTTTCAAACGCAAGCCGCATCCGATCCGTCCGCAAGGGAGTGGCAGTGAGCCCGAGCGTCAGAGGATTACCGGATTTTTCATAAAAATCCAAACAACTCTGTGTAGCTTCATGATGCGCTTCGTCCAATACCACCAGGTCTGCTGCCGGTGGATTGGAGGCAAAAACCGAAACGGTGTTCAGCGGACACTGAAACCAGCGTGCATTGATCGCCTCCACCTGCTGCAGAATGTGTTTGCGTGACGCTGTCCAGCTGACTTTGAGCTGAGGAAAACGCTGCTGCAGTTCACGGATAATCATCAAACCCATGATCGTTTTTCCGGAACCGACAGGCGATTCCAGCATGACCGATTTTTTTCCGTTTGCAAACTGCTGCAGTACTTTTTCCACAGCCTCGCGCTGGTAATCTCGTTCTTCCAATTTCTGATCAAGCATAAAGCAGCCTTCTTTCTTCGTTTTTCCGATTTGCAAAATGCAGATCGTTGGCATAGAACGGACGCGCCTGCCGGTTGAAGTGATAAAGTCCTTCCAAATCGTACTCCGAGGCAAGAAGCGTCCCGAAAAGCACATCAAACAACTCCTTCCGGTTGATCAAATTGTGGTGGTGTGTCGTCAGTTCTGAACAGAAATTCAGCAGATCGTTTACCGAACAATCCACCGGCAGCAGCGAACGCCGTTTCGGCGGAATGTTGTTCAGGGAGGTGATCTCATAGCGGGCGCAGGGATCTCCGGCGATCTCCTCCAGACGGTTTGTAAGTTGTGAAACAACCTCACGATCATTGATTTGGGTATTGATCAGGTTTTCAATTCGCAGCAGTTCCGCCACGGAAGCAAAGGTTTCCTGCGCTTTGGCGATCCGGCTTTCCAGAGCCAGGAATCCGCTTTCATTGGAGAAGGAACGGAGCAGACGGGAAAGGTGTGTGCCGCTCTGGTCATTGATCTCGATTTCCGTTTTGAACTGATTGACAAAGGCCGTGGCACCATTTGCGCAGATCTGACGCTCCACCGCCAGATAGATGGCGGGCATATTGATCCCATCCACCGGGTAATGCAGGAAAAATTTCCGCCGGTACTCACTGTCGTTTTTTATGGTAAAATATTGATCAATATCCAGTTCTGCTTTCCAGACACCATCTTCGTACTGCACATCGATTACCTTCGGATCATCCGCAAAGATCTTGCAGGCGATCTGGGGCGGAAGAATCTTTTTTGTCTGATCGACAACCCCGAGGATTTTTTTCTGTTCATTGTCAAAAGTCACCCGGAATGAGACATCCGGAGCCCTTTCATAGATCCTTGAAAACACCTCTTCGCCGGAAAAATAGTTGAAGATATTATTGGAAAATTTGAGTTTCCGTGCAAGACTGGTCAGAAAACGTGATGTTGTCTGAAAACGTTCGCCATTGAATTCGATTGCAAAACTTCCGGTTGCCGCATTACAGTCCACCGGTACAAGGTCGTTCAGTTCAACGACCTCTGCCGTAAAACGTTGGTCCCATGCCAGTTCAGCCGGTTTCACGATGGGCAGGGCAAGCGCTGCAGGGTGAAGTTCCTCATACTTTCGTTGCAGCAGCAGCGCAATTTCCCGATCCTGAACCGTCTCATGGGGTAACTCGCCCAACCGGTTCGGCTGGTCCGGTTTGAAGCCTGCCTCCAACAGCATTTCTGCGATTTCAAGACTGCGGACCTCATGCAGTGGCGATCTGCCCATTGTTTCTTCAGAGAGGCTGCAAAGTTCGCGCCGTTCGGAGAGCAGCAGACGCAAGCCTTCTGCAAAATCAACTTCCACTGCCCGATAAAGATCTGCCGGAGTTGCCGGATACCCGGCGGTGATCAGAAAATTGACAACTGCCTGATTCTTTGCCTCAATTGCTTTATAAAGAGGACTTTCTGTACAATTTGTTTCTTCCATCGTTCTACCTTTCATTGTTGATTTTTTTCTATATTGTATTTTTCTGTGCCAATGCTAATCATTTGTCGCGATCGTTCTGCCTTCATTGTTTATTTTTCATGTTTTTTCTGATATTGTAACAGAATACCTTCAATCGTTAACAAAGATTTTCCCTGAAGAAGCATTCATCGATCTGCAATGAATGTCTGCACCGTCGGATCCGTTGAAATGCCGCAGTATAGCTGAATGCGCGCATCCGGAGGAGACGGACCGAGAACGCAAAAGGGCTGTCGTTGTTCACCTGACATCTCTTTTCATCAATGCCGATCCGCAGCATCTCGTTGCGGAAGTCCTTTCCATGTCCCCCGTGCTTTCCGTTGACGAATTGCCAGATATGGGTCATTTCATGAGCCAGAACCCCCAGGATCAGATCGTCTCCCAGCGTAGTGATGCAATTTGTAATATTAAAGTTGATCTTCATTGACGGACTGCTGGCGGCGTAAGCCCGCAGTCTGCGCCCATGGCTGCTGAATGAAAGCGGGATGGCGGGCAGGGTCCCGCCCCAGCAAACCTGATTCAGCACACGG
>JAGAPM010000296.1 GCA_017623265.1 Lentisphaeria bacterium
CCTTAAGATCCCCGGCGTACTGCCGAACTACCAGATGATCATTCAGGATCACCACGGGATCAAGCGCCTTCATATCAATGTGGAAGCGCAGGAAGGTGTTACCGGATATATGGTTGAAAAACAGCTCAAGGAAGATCTGGGCTTCTCCCCGGACGGCGAAATCTTTTCCCCCGGCACTTTGCCCCGCCCCGAAGGCAAGGCAAAGCGCATCTTCTACGAAAACTCCGACGAAAAGAAATAATGGAACATAAGAAAACGAGGTGATCACATGGAACTTCTGACCCCTGCCATCAAGGCACATCTTGGCAATTCCTCCTGGATCCGCAGAATGTTTGAAGCGGGTATTGAACTGAAGAAAAAATATGGTGCGGAAAACGTTTTTGATTACAGCCTGGGCAATCCGGATATTCCCGCCCCGGAAGTGGTTAAAACGGCTATGACGGATTTGGCGGAACACGCCCTCGATCCCTTTGCACTCGGCTATATGCCCAACGCCGGTCTGCCGGAAGTCCGTGCTGCGCTCGCTGCCAAACTGGGCAAAGAACAGGGCGTTGAAGTCGGCGGGGAAAAAGTTCTCGTGACCTGTGGTGCTGCTGGAGGGATCAATGTTTTCTTCCGTGCGGTTCTCTCTGCCGGTGATGAAGTTCTCTGTCCCGCTCCTTACTTTGTGGAGTATGGTTTCTATGCAGAAAACTATGGCGGTATTCTGAAAAGCGTGCCGTGTAAAGAAGATTTCACGCTGGATATTGCCGCCATGGATGCGGCGATTACGCCGAAGACCCGGGCTGTTATTATTAACTCGCCCAACAACCCCACGGGACAGATCTACTCCGCTGAAGAGATCAATGCACTGGCGGAAGTCCTGCGCAAACACAGTGCAGCCAATGGTCGTGTGATCTATCTGATCTCGGATGAACCCTACCGGTTCCTGAATTTTGACGGTGTGGAGATCCCCAGTATGTTCAAGGCTTACGATGCCACTGTGGTTATCGGTTCTTTTTCCAAAAACCTTTCTCTTGCCGGGGAACGGATCGGCTTTATTGGCGTTAATCCGGCGCTGGAAAACGGACAGGAATTGATGGCGGGTCTGATTATGTGCAACCGGATTCTGGGCTTTGTCAATGCTCCCGTCGTTGCTCAGAAATTGATCCTGCAGTGCATGGATTCTGAAGTCGATCTGAACATCTATCGCCGCCGTCGTGACAAAATGGCGAAAGTGCTGAAGGATGCCGGTCTGGAATTTACCATGCCCCGTGGCGCATTCTATTTCTTCCCAAAATCTCCCACCGCCGATGAAAGTGTGTTCATCAATGCGTTGGTGGAACAGCGTGTGCTGGCTGTCCCCGGACGCGGTTTCGGTATGCCCGGTTACTTCCGCCTCGCATTCTGCAGCATTTCGGAAGAAGCGATCGAAAAATCCGCTGATTCCTTCAAACGCGCGGTGGAATCTGTCCGCGGAGGGACGGCAAATGCGTGAACTTTTTTCCGGCAACGAGGCGATCGCTCTGGGTGCTTATGAAGGCGGCTGTACCGCTGCTTTCGGCTATCCCGGTACTCCCTCGACCGAAATTCTGGAAAATCTGGTAAAGTATCCCGGCGTCTATTGCGAGTGGAGCCCCAACGAAAAGGTGGCTTTTGAAGCCGCTGCCGGAGCCGCTTACACCGGAGTCCGCAGCATTGTGACCATGAAGCATGTGGGCTTGAACGTTGCTGCTGACCCTATGATGACCCTGTCCTATATCGGCGTGGTCGGCGGAATGGTGATCTGTGTTGCAGATGACCCCGGGCAGCATTCCAGTCAGACCGAACAGGATACGCGCCAGTATGCCCGCATGGCAAAGCTGCCGATCCTGGAACCCGCCAATTCCTGGTAAGCACGGGATTTTATGATCGCAGCGTTTGAGATCTCCGAGAAACACCATTGTCCGGTGATCCTGCGGACAACCACTTGCGTGAGCCACTCCCGCAGTCTGCTGGAACGAAAAAGTGAGATTGCGGAAAAAGCTGTGGCTGACTTCAAAAAAGAACCTTCCAAGTTTGTCCCTCTGCCGCTCTGGGGCAGAAAAATGCGCGTCAATGCCGAAGAACGGCTCGACCGTATGGCGGCAGATGCCTGTACCCGGAAAGATTTGAACTATATTATGGAAGGCAGCGATAAAAAGTTGGGGATCATTTCAAGCGGAATTACGGCGTTTCATTGCCGCGAACTGTTCCCGGATACCCCGATCCTCAAGCTGGGCTGGGCGTTCCCGTTCCCCGATGAGCTGATCCGGGAGTTTGCCGCCACGGTGGATAAAGTGGTGGTGATCGAAGAAGCAGATCCCATTCTGGAAGAACATATCAAGTCACTCGGTATCGCTTGCGATGGAAAAAATATTGTTCCCCGTTGTGGCGAACTGACTCCCTCCCGTCTCTTTGATGTAAAGATGAAACTGGAAGGAAAGACGGATGTTCTGCCTGCTCCCGTGCCGGAAGCCGCAGACCTGCCGTCACGCCCGCCGGTGTTCTGTCCGGGCTGTCCCCACCGGGCGCTGTTCTATGCGCTGGGCAAGTTTGATGTGATCGTGACGGGCGATATCGGCTGCTACACGCTGGGCGTGTTCCCCCCCCTCAACCGGACGGATACCTGTCTTTGCATGGGGGGCGGTTTTACCGTCGCTCACGGTATGGAGAAAGCCGGCGAAAAGAAAAAACTCGTGGGCGTGCTGGGCGATTCCACCTTCTTCCATTCCGGGATCACCGGATTGATCGATGTGGTCTACAACAAGGGAACGACCAAGCTGATTGTGCTGGATAACCGCATCACTGCCATGACCGGACATCAGGAACACCCTGGAACCGGTAAGACGCTGATGGGAGAACCGACCAAAGCCGCGTCTATTGAAGGTATTGCAAAAGCGTGCGGCATGGAACGGATCTTTGTCTGCGATCCGTTCGACCAGAAGAGCCTGCATGAGATTCTGAAACAGGAACTGGAAAACGATGAACC
>JAGAPM010000297.1 GCA_017623265.1 Lentisphaeria bacterium
GCGAAAGAAGACGGCGCCGATTGTTCCCTGCAGGTGACCCCGTACTACAACAAGCCCACCCAGGAAGGGCTGTACCGCCACTTCTCCACCATTGCGGATACCTGCGACCTGCCGATCGTTCTTTACAACGTGCCCGGCAGAACCGGTATTCCCATTGCGGTCGATACCATTGCCCGTCTTGCCTCCAACCCCAACGTGCTGGGGGTGAAGGAAGCTGGCGGCTCTGTTGACCGGGTTTCCGAGATCCTGGATGCCTGCGAAACCTCCGTGATGTGCGGGGATGACTCCCTCACTGTTCCTATGATGTCTGTGGGTGCGAAAGGTGTGATCAGTGTCGCCTCCAACGTGATCCCCGCAGAAATGCAGGCGCTCTGCGATGCCTGTGAAGCGGGCGATTTTGCCACTGCTTTGGCGATCCACAAGAAATATTACAAGCTGTTCCGTCATCTCTTCATTGAATCCAACCCGATCCCGGTCAAGGCTGCTCTTGCCATGATGGGGCTGATCGAAGAAGAATACAGACTCCCGCTTTGCCCGCTGGCTGCGAAAAACCGTGAGATCCTCGCTGCCACCATGAAGGGCTGCGGTCTGATTTGAACGGAAACAAGATAGAAATCCTTTCTCCCGCCGGTTCTTTTGCGGCGCTTCATGCTGCTTTGCATGCGGGTGCAGATGCCGTCTATTTCGGCGTCGGGAACCTGAACATGCGTGCCGGCGGGGCAGTCAATTTTACGGTGGATGATCTGCCGGAGATCGTGCGTCTTTGCCACGAATCCGGGGCGAAGGCGTATCTGGCAGTCAATACCATTATCTACAACCACGAGCTGGATGAACTTTATACGCTCTGCGATACTGCAAAAGCCGCGGGCGTGGATGCCTGTATTGCCGGTGATATGGCGGTGATCTCTTATCTGCGTCAGATCGGCATGACGGTGCATCTGACGGTTCAATGTAACATCAGCAACATCCCTGCGGTCCGGTTTTATGCGCAGTTCGCTGATGTGATGGTGCTGGCGCGGGAACTGACACTGGAAGAGATCGCACAGATCGCCGCTGCGATCCGGCAGGAAAAGATCTGCGGTCCCTCCGGAAAAACGGTCAGGATCGAAGTCTTCGCTCACGGGGCTCTGTGTATTGCCCTCTCCGGACGTTGCGGCATGAGTCTTTGTGCGTACAACCGCTCTGCAAACCGGGGAGTCTGCCTGCAGAACTGCCGTCGACGCTATCGGGTCACGGATGTGGAAACCGGGTTTGAGCTGGAACTGGATCACCAGTATGTGATGTCTCCCCGGGATCTCTGTACGGTAGAAGTGTTGGATCAGATCCTGGATGCGGGCGCAACGGTTCTCAAGATCGAGGGCAGGGGGCGCCCGGCGGATTATGTTTCAACGGTCACGAAAGTGTATCACGAAGCAGTTGCCGCGTGGCAGAACGGAACGTTCAACAGCGAATTGGCGGAAAATTGGCGCAAAAGACTGGAAACTGTATTCAATCGTGGCTTCTGGACCGGCGGATATTATCTGGGGATGCAGACCGGGGTCTGGAGCAAGTGCGGCGGAAGTCAGGCAACAGTGCAGAAGATCTATCTTGGAAAAATCACAAACTTTTATGCGAAGATCTCCGTGGCGGAATTGAAAATCGAAACTGCAAACAGCATCCGGCCTGGCGATAAGATTCTCGTTACCGGGCACACCACCGGTGCTTTGGACGTGGACTTGAAGGAATTGCGTCTGGATGCCGGTCCGGTCCCCGTTGCGGCGCAGGGGGATGTGGTGGCGTTTGCTGTGCCGGAGCGGGTACGCATCACGGATAAAGTCTATCTTTTGAAAAACAAGGAAAACAATGAAGAAAACGAATCGACAGCAGAAATATCCGGCACCGAAGCCGAAACGCACATTTGCGGATGAAAAACGGGAAGCCGCTCCCCGCAAAGCCCTGCCTTTTGCTGAATATCTGGAAAATGGCGATTGTACCCTGACCGCAAAACAGGTGGCGCTGGAACAGTTCTGGACCGCACACCGTCTGCCGGGTAAAGTCCCTGCCATTGTTGCCTCGCCCAGAGAGGAGCATTACCGGACCACCAGCAAACGCAAGGCGGTCTGGAAACGGGGCAGGCTGGAATTCAGTATGGGGTACAGCCTGAAGCATGAGGCGGGCGAAACGATCCGTTCCGGTATGCAGATGGAAGCGGAACTGCACGGCGAATTATATGCAAAGACACTGGATTTGTTGCGGAAAGAACACTATCTGCCGCTGGCGAAAGCACTGAATTTCTGTATTATCCGCGGCTCTTACGAGAAGGCGGCGATCGTACTGAATCTGTTCACGCTTTCCGGCGTTATCGGACGCAAGCTCAAAATGTATGCGGAAGAGATGGCGAAAGATTTTTGCAATCGCGGAATTCCGTCTGTCGCGGTTTACAGCGGCGACCGTGGAGAATATGCCGACGAACGTTCCGACGCGATCAAAAAGCTGAGCGAAGGAACGATAAAGGTTATCTTCTCGGTGGACATGTTCAACGAAGGCGTCGACATCGCCTCATTGGACATGGTAATGTTCCTGAGACCGACAGAATCACCGATTGTTTTCCTTCAGCAGC
>JAGAPM010000298.1 GCA_017623265.1 Lentisphaeria bacterium
ACGCGTGTTATAGTACAGGTTGAGAGAATTTTACACACAACTCTAAATGAAAGCGAAAATTGAAAATGAAAGCGAAAGAATTACGCGCAAAATACATCGAATTCTTCAAAGAAAACGGACACGCTGAAATCAAGAGCGCTCCGCTGATTCCCGATAACGACCCGACCGTCCTTTTCACCACTGCCGGTATGCACCCTCTCGTGCCCTATCTCCTCGGTGAAAAACACCCCCTCGGCACCCGTCTGACCGACTACCAGAAATGTATCCGTACCGGCGATATTGAAGAAGTGGGCGATCCGGTGCATCTGACCTTCTTCGAAATGCTTGGCAACTGGTCGCTGGGCGACTACTTCAAGGTGGAATCCATCGGGTACAGCTTTGACTTCCTGACCAACGAACGCTGGCTGAACATCCCGCTGGACCGTTTGGCATTCACGGTCTTTGCCGGTGATGAAGATGCTCCCTTTGATGAAGAAGCGTTCAACGAATGGCGCAAGCACGGCGTCAGTGAAAAACGCATTGCCAAACTGCCCAAGAAAGATAACTGGTGGGGTCCTGCCGGCGAAACCGGTCCCTGCGGTCCGGACACCGAGATCTTCTACTGGACCGGTCCCCTGCCCACGCCGGAAGTCTTCGATCCCTCCGATAAGCGCTGGGTCGAGATCTGGAACAATGTTTTCATGCAGTACTTCAAGAATGCGGAAGGCAAGTTTGAACCGCTGAAACAGCAGAATGTGGATACCGGTATGGGCGTGGAATGTGTCACCGCCATCCTGCAGGGCAAAGCCAGCTGCTACGATACCGAAATCTTTGCTCCTCTCTTCGCAAAACTGGATGAACTCCGGGGTATCGAAACACCGGCGGAACGCACCCGTTCTGAACGGATCATTGTGGAACACATGCGTGCTGCCACATTCATCATGGGCGACGGCGTCACGCCGGGCAAAGTGGACCAGGCATACGTCCTGCGCCGCATCATCCGCCGTGCCATCCGTGAAGCGATGAAACTGGAACTGAACAAGAGTTTCACTGTTGCCATGGCGCAGGTGGTCATCGACAACTACAAGGACGTCTATTCCGAACTTGCCGTCAACGAAAAAATCATTCTGGAAGAGTTTGAACGGGAAGAACGCCAGTTCGCCTCTGCTCTGGACCGCGGCACCAAGGAATTCGAAAAACTCATCGCACGCGTTCCGGCACACATCGAACGCAAAGTCATCTCCGGCAAAAATGCCTTCAATCTGTACGAAACCTACGGTTTCCCCATCGAACTGACGGTGGAAATGGCTGCAGAAAAAGGCTTCACTGTGGATATGGAAGGCTATCAGAAAGCATTTGAAAAACATCAGGAACTCTCCCGTCAGGGCGCAGAACAGAAATTCAAGGGCGGTCTTGCGGACCACTCCGACGAAACGGCTCGCCTCCACACCGCTACCCACATGCTGCACAAGGCGCTCCGGATCGTCCTGGGCGACCATGTTGCGCAGAAGGGTTCCAACATCACCGCAGAACGGCTGCGTTTCGACTTCTCCCACCCGGACAAGATGACGCCGGAACAGATCGCTGAAGTCCAGAAGATCGTCAACGAACAGATCCGGCGCGAACTGCCGGTCATCTGCGAAGAAATGACGGTAGATGAAGCCCGTGCCGCAGGTGCGATCGGTCTCTTCGGCGACAAGTACGGCGAACGGGTCAAGGTGTACAGCATCGGCGACTATTCCAAGGAAATCTGCGGTGGTCCTCACGCACAGAACAGCAAAGATCTCGGTGAGTTCATCATCCAGAAGGAAGAAAGCTCCAGCCGTGGTGTCAGAAGAATCAAAGCGATCATCAAGCATTGATCGGTCAACTGGATAAAAGTCAAGGAGTAAACAATGGGAAACAACGGTGAACTGCTGATCTCCAGTAAAGATGGGGTCTACCGCATCAAGGTCTCTGGCCGTGCTACATTCGATTGCGCACCGCCCCTGCGGGACCTTGCCAAGACTCTGGCAGGGGAGAAATTCGACGGAATCAAGATTGACTTGAAATCCTGTGAGTGGATGGACAGCACCTTCATGGGCGTCCTTGCCATGCTCGGACTCCGGGCAAAGGCGGTGAGCGCACCCATGGAAATCTGCGCTGCAGATGAACAGAACAAAAGTCTCCTCGCCGGGCTGGGACTGAAAAAACTTTTCATCTTCTCCGAAAATGCACTGGAGGATGAAGATTCCTCTGCCGATTGGAAAAACGGAAATCAGGAAGTTGTCAAAATGGCAGAAGGCGCACAGACCGTGCTGGAAGCTCATAAGACACTGATGGATGTGGATGAAGAAAACGTGCAGAAATTTGAAACGGTTGTCAATCTGGTTCAACAGGATATTGACCGCATGAACGGCGACAACCAGTAAGCAGACAGGAATACAGCATGGCTGAAGAACAACTTTTCCGGACGGAATCGGACAGTATGGGGCAGATCGAGGTCCCTGCCGACCGTTACTGGGGCGCACAAACCCAGCGTTCGATCAAACATTTCAATATCGGTCAGGACCTGATCCCGCTGGAAGTGATCCATGCGTTTGCCGTCCTGAAAAAAGCAGCTGCACAAGCCAATACAAAACTCGGCAAGCTTTCACCGGATCTGGAAAAAGTCATCTGCACCGCATGTGATGAGATCCGCTCCGGCGCACTGGACGATCACTTCCCCCTGAAAGTCTGGATGACCGGCAGCGGAACCCAGTCCAACATGAATGTAAACGAGGTGATCTCCAACCGTGCCAATGAACTGCTGGGGTCCCCCCGCGGCGCAAAAAAACCGGTCCACCCCAACGACCATGTGAATATGTCTCAATCCTCCAACGATACATTCCCGGCTGCCATGCACATTGCCGCCGCCTGTTTCGTGGTGGAAAAACTGCTCCCCGCTCTCGAAATGATCCGGGGGGAAATGAAGAAAAAAGTGGATGAGTTCATGCCCATCTGCAAGATCGGCAGAACTCACCTGCAGGATGCGGTCCCTCTGACGCTCGGTCAGGAATTTTCCGGCTATCTTGCACAGTTGGATGAAGCGGATAAACGGATCCGCGCTTCGCTGGATGAACTTTATGAACTGGCACTCGGCGGCACTGCAGTCGGCACCGGTCTCAATGCGCCGGAAGGATTTGCGGAACAGGTGGCTGCCAATATCGCAGACGCCACCGGACTGCCCTTCAAGAGCGGCAGAAACAAGTATGCACTCCTTGCCGGGCACGATGCCTTTGTCGCCGCCAGCAGCGCTCTGAAAGCCCTTGCCTGTGCCCTGATGAAGATCGCCAACGACATCCGCTGGCTGGCGAGCGGCCCCCGCTGCGGTCTGGGCGAACTGATCCTGCCGGAAAACGAACCCGGTTCCAGCATCATGCCGGGAAAAGTCAATCCCACCCAGTGCGAAGCCATGACCATGGTCTGCGCACAGGTCATCGGGCTGGACACCGCCATTGCCGTTGCCGGATCCCAGGGCAACTTTGAGCTGAACGTCTACAAGCCCCTGATCGTTTTCAATTTCCTCACTGAAGCCAGACTGCTCACCGATACCTGCGTCAACTTCACAAAGTACGCTCTTGCCGGTCTGCAGGCGGATAAGAAACGGATCAATACCCTCGTAAACAATTCCCTTATGCTGGTCACGGCGCTCAGCCCGGTGATCGGTTACGACAATGCGGCAAAAATCGCTCACGAAGCCCATGTCTCCGGAAAAACCCTGCGGGAAGCCGCACTGGAATCCGGTCTGATCGATGGCGAAAAATTTGATGAAGTGGTCCGGCCCGAAAAGATGGTCGGTAAAATCTGACAGAATATCACAAGGATTGCAAATATGTTGAGAATCATTATCACAGGTGCCGCCGGCCGTATGGGCAGACGGCTTGTCGCCAACCTTGCGGAAGATCCGGCACTGGAACTTGCCGGCGCCACAGAATACCCCGGCAGCAGCCTGATCGGCGCCGATGCCGGTGAACTGGCGGGCGTGGGTGTCCTCGGTGTAAAGCTCGTTCCCAGTCTGGAAGAAGCCTTCGCCAACGGCGGAAAAGTGGATGCCGTGATCGACTTCAGCACCGGCGCCGTGGTGGACAACGCAAAACTTGCCGCTGAAAAAGGCGCAGGGATCGTCATCGGTACCACAGCTCTGACCGCCGAACAGAAAGCAGAACTTCATGTCCTCGCCGACAACGGCGCAAGGATCGTGCAGACCTACAACTACAGCGTAGGGGTCAACCTTCTGTTCTATCTGTCCGGAATCGCGGCAGACATCCTCTCCGAAGACTTTGACATTGAGATCATCGAAGCGCATCACAACCAGAAGAAGGATGCCCCCAGCGGCACTGCTGCCAGACTGGCGGAGATCCTCTGCGCAAAGCGCGGACTGGATATGGAGAAAGACATCCGCCACGGCAGAGAAGGGATCGTGGGTGCGCGTACGAAGAAGGAAATCGGGATGCACGCAGTTCGCGGCGGCGACATCGTGGGCGACCACACGGTCCTTTTTGCAGCCCTCGGCGAACGGGTGGAACTGACCCACAAGGCATCCAGCCGCGATACCTTTGCAAAAGGTGCGCTCCGGGCAGCGAAGTTCCTCGCAAACGCCCAAAGCGGATACTACGATATGCAGGATGTCCTCGGTCTGAAGTAAGGACATAAAAAAAGGGGCTGTTGCAAAACTGTCAAAGAGAGTATGCGCAGCTCCGTTTCTTATTTTTTGAGTGTAAAACAAGCACGCTGAATGCGGAATGCGGAAGTGCCTGCGGCACATGAAGTGCGGGAGGCTTGCGACCGTCAAACCGCTCCCGCGCTCCTGCAGAGCGCAAAATCGTGGGG
>JAGAPM010000299.1 GCA_017623265.1 Lentisphaeria bacterium
CCCTGCATCAGGCGAAGGCAGAACTGGAGACCAGCCAGATCGATCCGGAAACCGCCCGGCTGCTGGTGAAAGAATCCATCTCTGCCGCCGGCGGGATCGTGGATTATGTGGAAGTGCTGGATGCAGAAACCATGCTGCCCCGGGAATCTCCGGCGGTCAAGCACATTACGATCGCTGTTGCGGCAGTCTTCGGCAAGACCCGGTTGATCGATAATATCCAGATCAAAATGCGGTGAGGTGACAACATGGCAGGCAATCTTTTTTACAGCTGTGGCTGTGCCGGAGAAGGCGGCGGGATCTTCCTCTGCCGGGAGACGGAAACGGTCGGCAAGCTCGAAACGCTGGCTCTCGCTCCGCTCCCCGGTGCGAACTATCATTGTTTCTACGGAAAGTTTCTTTACTCCACGTGGAATATTGCAGGGAAGGGCGGCGGTGCTGCCGCGTTCCGGATCAATGAGGATAACACGCTGACGGAACTGAACCGGATGGAATCCTGCGGCGTGGCAACCTGCCATGTAACCACATCGCCCGACGGTGCATACCTTTATGCCGCCAATTACCTGACCGGGACTTTTGCCGAGTTCAGACTGGCGGAGGATGGCTCCATCGCAGAACGGACGCTGGTCGCCGATCATAACAGCTACTCTGTCGGACCCCGGACGGACCGTCAGGAGTGCGCCCATACTCACTGCACCCGTTTCACCCCGGATGGCAAATGGCTGTGCGTGGTAGATTTGGGCGTGGATCGGGTGTTCCTCTATCCCTATCAGACGGGGAAGGGGATTGATGTTGACGGCGTGCAGATCTTTGTGAGCGATCCCGGCGACGGTCCGAGACATATTATTTTCGATGCCGCCGGAACCACAGCGTATATTGTAAACGAACTGGGCAACAGCGTTACCTGCTGTTCGTACAGCGACGGCAAACTGGCAGCGCTGGGCAAGTACACAAGTCTGCCGGAAAACTGTACCGCCACCACCAAGGCGGCGGCGATCCGGTTCTCGCCGGATGAACGATTCCTCTTTGCGTCCAATCGGGGCTACGATTCCATCGCCTGTTACCGGATCGTGAAGCCCGGCGTGCTGGAGTTGTATGACATCGTGGACGCCCATGGCGACAGCCCGAGAGACATCAATTTCCTCCCGTCCGGAACACAGTTTGCTGTCTCCAACGAGTTTTCAGACAAAATCTGCCTGTTCTCCTACGATCAGGAAAACGGAAAACTCTCCTATCTGGAAGGATGCGACATCACAGATGAACCCCGTCCCCTCTGTATCGAATGGCAGTGACGGGATGATCCGCGCCCGGAAGGGCGGCGGTCCGCCGGAGCAGGCGGTGCGCAAAGCGCACCGATGCTCCGGCTCTTTTTTTGCGCAGATGAGGGCTTTGGCAGTTTGTGCGAACGCTTTTTTCCTGCGCAAAAAAATGCCCCGGTCAGCTTCGGCTGACCGGGGTGGGACCGCCGCCCTTTCCGGGCGCTGCGGTATCTTTGTCTTTTCAGCTGATTACTTCAGCATCACTTCGATGACCGGCACGATCATATTTTCCGGCTTGTTGACCGGAAGATAGATGGAGATGGAGTCATCTTTGTGTGTGATCTTACCGCCGCAGACGGGCACTTCGGAGGAGGAGTAAGCCAGTTCGCTGCCGTCGTGGAGCAGCTGCATGAATGCCACTTTATCCTTCAGACTCTTTACGTGGAGCATACGGTATGGCCAGCTGTAGATATGGATATACAACCGGTTTGTTTCTTTATTATAGGTCAGGCGATAACCTTCGCCTTCCTGAAATTCTGCCGGAGCCTGACCGCAGCCGTAGATGGAGCGGGAGTTGTAGCGCATCCAGTTGGCGTAAGCGCTGAGGCGGTCCATTGCCCGGTAGTCCAGATAGCCTCTGGAGGTGGGACCCACGTTCATGAGCAGGTTGCCGTCCCGAGACACGTGGTCGATGAGCATTTTGATGCACTGTTCATCGGACTTCCATGTCATTTCGTCTCTGTGATAGCCCCAGGAGCCGGAGAAGGTCTGACATCCTTCCCACGCTCCGATGGAGTTGTCGCCCCGGTTGTCTTCCAACACGTTGCCGGTGGGGGTGTACTGTTCCGGAGTCAGAATGTCGCCGCTGCCGGGCAGGTCCAGACGGTTGTCCACGATGATGTGGGGCTGGAGGCTGCGGACAGTCTTGATGATCCGTTCGCTGTCCCAATCCTTGTGACCTTTTCCACCGCCTTCGCGTCCGTCGGGGAATTTGTTTTCGGGATAGGAGAAGTCGAACCACATCACATCGATCTTGCCGTAGTTGGTGAGCAGTTCGGTGATCTGATTGATCATGTAGTCCTGATACCGCTTCATATCTCTGCCTTCGTTGAGTTTATCAACGACTTCTTTCGGCTCGCACTTGCGGGGATGGAAGCAGTCCACCGTGAAATCCGGATGATTCCAGTCGATGAGAGAATAATAGAAGCCGATCCGGATCCCTTCTGCGCGGAAGGCATCAACCACTTCCCGGAGCATGTCCCGTCCGAAGGGGGTATTGGTGATCTTGAAGTCGGTGTACTTGGTATCCCACATGCAGAAGCCTTCATGATGTTTCGTGGTGAAGACCACATATTTCATACCGGCTTCGCGGGCAGCTTTTGCCCAGACTTGCGGTTCAAAAAGATCGGGTTTGAAATACTTGAAGAAGACATGGTAATCTTCATCTTTGTATTGTTCGATGCTCCGGATCCATTCATGCCGTGCGGGCATGGAGTAGAGACCGTAGTGGATAAACATACCGAACCGGTCGTGCTTGAACCAGCTCAGATCGCCGTGTCCGTAATTTTCGCTCATCTTTCTTCTCCTTGAATTTGATTTCTGATTACAGGGCGTGTATTTTATACTATATGCACATAATTTTTCAAATGCAAATAAAAAATCTATGAAGATTATGGAAATGAATATGAAGAATATCACAGAATACCCCACATTGAAGCTGGATGCCTTCTGGATTGCACGGCTGATGCCGGAATATTGGAACAATTATATTCTCTCCGGGAATTTCTGGCGTCTCTACCGGAACAGCAGTACCGGGGCAGGGCTCTGGGTGGATGGAAAAAAAGTCGCCATCGAGCCGGATAAATTTTATGTAATCCCGCCGGAGTGTGGTCTGCGTACCTGGTGCGAGCAGGAGACCGATCAGTTTTATGTGCATTTTGAGGCGGTCCACCTCCGTGGCGGCGAACATTTCCGTTACCGTTGTATTGAACTGGAGGATGGCGATCTTGCCCTTGCCGATGAGATCATGGCGGAGATGCGGGAGAGGGGGGCTTCCGGTCAGTTCCTGGCGCTCAAGATCATTGCGCTTGTTTCGAAAGCCATGACGAAACTTCAGGAAGGGGATCTTCTGACTGTTCCCGGCGACCGGATCATGGATGAGATCTGTGCAAGGCTCAAGAGCGATCCGGGGAATGAGTGGTCTCTCGGCGATCTTGCCGCCCGTGCAGGGATGTCCACCAATCTTTTTTTGCGGAAGTTCAAGGAGATCACCGGCACATCGCCTTACAAATATATATTGAGTCTGCGTTATGCGCAGGCAGCACAACTGCTTGCCCATTCGGTTGTCAGTATCGACCAGATCTGCGAGCGCTGCGGGTTCCACGACCGTTTTCACTTCTCCCGTGAATTCAAAAAAGTCTATGGCGTCCCGCCGGGAACTTACCGGGATATGCACCGCCGCTGAAAGAACCGTTTTTTTCTCCGTTCCGGCTTGCTTTTTTGTGGTTGATACCCTATATTGTTCTACTGCAAAACTCAATCTTTTATTCGTATGGAGAAAAATTATGTTTCAGCGTTATACGATCAGTAATCACCCGGACTACTACGAAGCGTGGCCGGATGTGGCACTCTGCCCGGACAACAACCGCATGGTCTGCGTGTATATCGAAAAAACACACCACGCAGTCGGCACCCACAGCATCGTTGTCTGTTCCATCTCGGACGACCGGGGAAAGACCTGGTCCCGCTCGTACATTACGCCGCCTTCCGACGGCAAGGGATTCTGGTACGATTCCCCCCGCATCACCCTGTTGAAAAATGGTACGCTTGCCGCTGTGATCCCCACGAAAGCCGCACAGGATGAAGGCGTCAGCGAGTGCATGAAAGCGGAACTCTGGACCTCGGCGGACAACGGCGAAACATGGCGTTATGCCGGACCGCTCCCCGGCAGCAGCATTGCGCCGGATAAACTGCGCGAATTGAAGAACGGTCGCCTCATCTATTCCTCCCATTACCGGGTCAACGATGAGCTGGGACAGTTTCTCTGTTACTCCGATGACGGCGGCAAGACATGGTCGGAAGAAGTCACCGTTGCCCGGAAAAAGGGCTATCAGTTCTGCGAAGGATGTATCGTGGAATTGGAAAACGATACCCTCGTCTGCCTGCTTCGGGAAAACAGTCACCTCGGACTGCCCTGTATGAAGACGATCTCCCGGGACAACGGCGAAACGTGGGGACCGGTAACGGAATTCCCGCTGCCGGGGTGTCACCGCCCCATTGGCGGGATCCTGCAGGATGGCTCGGTGCTGATCACATTCCGGCTCTGTCAGGGCGGGAACGGATGGCTTGGCTGGTGGACGCAGAACTTTATGGGGGCGTTTACCAATGTGGAATCCCTCCTCGGGGAAGGGTACCGGGATTGCCAGACAAAGATCTTTCCGCTGGACTATGACCGTTCCCCCTTTTCGGACTGCGGCTACTCCGGCTGGGTGCAGTTCCCCGACGGCATGATCTATGTAGTCAATTACATTGTGGACGATGCCTACGACAAGGGGCAGATCCGCGGTTATGCGTTTGAACCGGGCGATTTTCTGCTCCCGGAACGGAAATGATATGTTTCCGGCAGATAATGTGATATGCCGGAAAATTTAACTGCTTGACTTTTAAAGAAAATATGCTATCATAAGTCAGAGTCCCCATAATTAACAGAAAGGCTTCAGAATTGAAACCAAAAACCATGCTTGCAGTTGTCTTCTCCTGTTTGGCGTTTTCTCTCGCCGCACAGGTTGAAGTGCCGACCCCGGAGCAGACGAAAGAATGGCTCGGGAAGTATCCGGAGATCTGTGCGCAGAAACAGGGTGATTTTGCCGCCCATGCCAAACGCGCCAAGACGGAAAAACAGAAAATCAACGTTGTCCGTGTCGGAAGCGATTTCTCCGGCAGCCCGGCAAACCTTGTTCATTACAGCGTCTCCCCCACCAGTGAAACCCAGTACCTGCCGGACGTCTATCCGTTCGACGGCGAAGCGGGTGTTCCGGTGCGTGTCGTCATGGCACAGGATGAGTATGAACCCGGCTCCTTCCTGATCTATGCCCTGAAAGATCTGGGTAAAGTCGATTTTATCGTCAGCGACCTGAAGTCTGCGGATGGCAAAGTGCTTCCCAAAGACAAACTGGACCTGAAGACCATCAAGGTCTGGTATCAGAACGGCAACGGCTGGTACAGCTACTTCCAGGATCCCGGCTTGAAACTCTGCCCGGAACTCCTGCTCAACGATGAAGACCTGATCAAGGTCGATACGAAAAAAGTCGGCAACTACGCCCGTCTGACCGAAGCGGACGGCACCGTGACCTATCGCTGGCTGACCGCTCCCCGCGCCATCGAAAACCGGATCGAAAACGCCGGCGGATACCGTCTGGACGAAACATTCTGCAGCATGAAGCCCAACTTCACGGATGCCCCTGTCTTCAAGGGTGCCACGCTGAATGAAGGCGAATTCAAGCAGTTCTTCCTGACGGTCCATGCCGATGCCAAGCAGGCTGCCGGTCTTTACAAGGGCGCGATCGCTCTCAAGACGAAAGACGGCAAAAATGTAGGCTCCATTCCGGTGGAAGTCCGCGTGCTGCCCTTTGTGCTGCCCGAACCGAAGACCTACTTTGATATTGAAAAAGACTTCCTCGTGTTCTTCTGCGAATACATCGGCTTTGAGCTGATCCGTCAGATCAACGGCAACGATCAGGCGCTGGCGGAAAAACAGCTGATCTCCCTGCTGAAAAACTTCTACCGTCACGGCGAAGTTACCCCGAACCACCGGGAATCTGACCACCGTCCGGACATCGACAAGGCTGCCGGTATGAAGACGCAGTTTGCCGGTTGCAGTATGAAGTTGGGGCGTCCGGCGGATATGCGCTACCATGCCCGGACAACGAGTAAGAAAATGCGTGCCCGCTACGGCAACGACTTCCTGATGTTCGGCAGCTGGGGTGATGAATACGGCCTCTCCACCCTCAAAGGGATCCGTCCTATGGTGGATATCTACAAAAACGAAGGCTTCAGATTCATGATCAACAGCCGTCACGGCTACTCCGCCGGCTGCTATCTTGCCGACCTGTTCTGGCCCCCGGTCAATCCGGATTCCAGTACATCCAATGCTGCGGAAAAACTGAACTTCCTCGGCGGCGATTCCTATTTCGGCTGGTATGCCTGTCAGCATGTGGGCGTTGAAAACCCGGCATTCATCCGCCGTCAGTACGGTCTGGGTGCTTATCGCGGCGGTTTCAGCTGCCACTTCAACTACGCACACCACCTGAACGGTTACAATGACGTTCGCGGATCCACATACAAATCCATGAACTTTGTGTACGGTCACGGCGATGGCGTGCTGGATACCCTCGCATGGGAAGCCTTCCGCGAAGGGATGGATGACATCCGTTACGCCACGAAGCTCCAGCAGCTTGCCCGCCCCCTCATCGGCAGCAAGAGCTATCCTGCCCATGCCGCTGCCAAGAAGGCTCTCAAGCTCCTGGCGGAAATGGATTCCGACTCGTTCGATCTCGCGACTGCACGTCTGGAGATGATCAACCACATCATGATCCTCATGGAATACAGCAAATAAGGAACTGCGAAATATGAAACACAATATCCTTACTTATTCATTGCTCGCCGCTTTCTGTGCTGCCGCTCCCCTGCAGGCTGCTCCTGCCGCTAAAGATGCCGCTGCTGTGAAAGCAGAAGCCGAAGCCAAGAAAAAAGCAGAAGCCGAAAAGAAAGCAGCGGAAGCGAAGAAAAAAGCCGAAGCGGAAGCTGCCAGAAAAGCCGCTGCCGAAGCAAGAAAGAAAGCGGAAGAAGCCAAAAAGAAAGCCGCTGCGGAAGCAAGAGCCCGCATGAAAGAATTTCAGGACTACGTCGGCATGATGAACAAGAAGAAGGTTCATTACGACACCCGGATTGAGAATGTTCTGAAATTTGCCGAACGCCCGGATATGAAAACGGACAACGCGATCCGTTATGCCGCCTACGTTCAGGCATTGAAATTTACGGAAAATCCGCCCTGGACTCAAATCGGGATCTATAACTACGATACGATCCACAAGGTCATGCCGGTCGTTTCCAAAAAGATCCTGGATGATCCTGCTTTCACAAATTCCCAGAAGTTCCAAGGCGCGATCACCCGCCTGATCCAGTATTACTGCGACTGCGAAAACTGGACAGAAGCGGAAGCCTGGGCTCGCAAGGGCATGGCGTTGGATATGCACGTGAATGACAAAGCAAATGCCTGCCTCCAGCTCGCCAAAGTCTTCCGCTATCAGTTCCGTTATGAAGATGCCATGAACGCTGCCCGCGAAGCCATGAAGTTCAACAAGACCTCCGCCACGCCCTATGCCTCTGACCTGGCATACGAATTCGGCAAGCCCGAAGATGCCATGCCCTTCTGGAAGGAATTTGCCAACGAGTACGATGAACTTTCCTATTTTGCCGGAAAAGCATGGAACAAGTACAAAGATCGCGCAATGGCTTATATCACAGACGAGAAAAACCGGGCGAATCTGCGTTACAACATCGTTGCCAAATACTTCCTTACCGGAAAATCTGAGATCGCACAGAAAGCACGCGAAGCGACTGCCGGACTTCCTGCGCTGGTCAAGGTTGGCGGCTATCATGGCGGACGCCCCCTCAAAACTGCCTTCCAGTTGGGCGATTATCCGCTGACGGTTACGATTTGTGAATATTTCGCCGGAACCCCGCTGATGATGGACTATGATATGCAGTGCGTCTATGTGATCGCTCTCGGCGGCATCGGCAGAAAAGCGGATGCCGCAAAGGCTGCTGCGGAATATGCAAAGAACGAAAAACTGAACCCGGTTCAGAAGACCCGTCTCCTCGCTTATGAAGCGCTTCTCACCGGCAAAGATCCGGAAGCCGTGATCTCTGCGGCAAAACTCTCCCGCAAGGATGAAGCCACCATCTACCTGAGCCTCGCACGCCAGACTCTCTCCGTCTGGAATATGACGCCCCTTGCAGAAAAGTACACGGCAAAATATGAAAGTTACTTTGCCAAGCCGGTGGAACGCCGGATCAATGTGATGTACTCCGAAAAGCCCATCCGGAATATTTCCGAATGGCGCAAGATTTATCCGAAACTGGAAAAACAGTATTGCGATATTCCGTACAAGGGCAGCATGGACTTCCTGGAAACAGACGTTTCCACCGGCGACCGTGGTGTTGTCAAGGCGGAAGATGGTGCAATTCTGGAAGATATGATGGAAGTCTCCACTGTCTGTGACCGGGATGGTGTGCATATTTTCCTGCGCACGAATGACTCCAAGGTACGGGCAATCGAACAGGGCTTCGCCCGCGGTATCGGCACAGAAATGTACTTCGCCCCCGGTGTGAACCAGCATTATGTCTGCATGGGCAGCAGCCCCACCGCCGGTGTCACGTTTATGTTCCAGACAACTTACAACAACAAAAATGCAACACGTCCCGATATGCAGAAAAACCCCACCACCGGATTCCGTTCCGAAGTGGAATTCTCCGATACGGATTATGTTCTGCACATGTTCTTCGGCTGGGATCTCTACTACAACAAACTGCCCGCAGCCGGTACCGACTGGCGCTTTGACTGCCTCGCGTGGTCCAAAGCCGGCGGCTTCAGCTGGGGCGGCAGCCAGGGGATCCACTCCGCATCTGCATGGGGCAACCTCCGTTTCAACCTGACGGATAAGCAGCTCAACGAGATCCGCAAGGGGATCATCTTCCGCACCTACCGTTCCTACATGAATATCCGGCAGGAACCCGGTGTGAACGAAAACCTCTTCCGTATCTGGGAAGATTCCGTTATCGGCGACCCCGACTTCTACCAGAAAATGCTCGCTCCTCTGGAAACGGAACTTGCCGCATACGCAAAGATGGTCAAGTATGATATGACCGATGCGGAAGTGGCGGAAGTCTATACCAAGGCTCTCCCCCGCTGGAAAGGTCTGACCCACGAGGTTGATGAACTTCGCAGAAAATATCTTTCTGAACGGATCACCAACTTCGGGAAATAATCTTTCCTCCTGATCGCTTGATCAAAAACGAAAAGACCTGCGGCACAAACTGCAGGTCTTTTTTTATACATTTTTCCAAAAAAGACTTGTATTTTTTTAAAGCAGTTATATTGTAGTTTCGTATCACGAAATAATCAGAAACAAAGGAGAAAAAATGAAGAAAGCATTTCTTGCCGTATTGTTTGCCGTTTTTACATTATCGCTCTATGCGGCTGCTGACACCCCGAAATTCTCTGCAAAACTTGTGCTGACCAAAGCCGTGAATGTGGAAGATCAGTTTACCGGGATCCTGCCCGAACGGCCGCCGTTTTTTCCTTCTTTTGGAAAAGTGGCAGTCGGTGAACCGTTTCGTGTGTATATTGTCTTCAATGGGGCGAAGGTCCGGAAGAATACGGTCAAGTTGAAAGGAGAACTTGAGCTGATCGCACCGGATGGCAAAAAACAGGTCGTTCCCCTTGCGGAACAGAGTATTCCTCTACGGGGTGATTCTGCCGGGGTATTCCTCCTGCCGCAGCATCTTGGGATCGTTTTTGAGCCGGAAGATCCGGTCGGAACGCATAAAATTGCGTTGAAACTGGTCGATCAGCATGCCCGGAAAACGGCAAAAGATTCTGCAAGTGTGGAGCTTGTCAAGACATTGCCGCCCCCGGCATCGGATGAAAAAGCGTTTCAAGCGTTAACCAATAATTACCGTTCGCCGTCACCGCAAAACATTCTGCCCGCCTTCCGGTTTTATCTGAAAAAGATCCCCGAACAGCAGAAGAAGGAGAAAAATTATTTCAACCCGATCCCCCAGCTGGCATTTTTCTGTTTCCTGCTTCAGGATAATCCCCAAATGGTCAAGCCTTTTGCCGACATGGTGACGAAGCTGACGGATACGGAGGAGAAATTCTATGGATATTTTGTGTTGAATTTTGTTTCTCCGGAGGCAGCGGAATATATCCCGGCAGATTTGAAGAAACAATTTGAAAGTATGAAGAAGAATCCCTTCGTTGTCGATCAGGCAAGCGAAGCCTGGCAGTTGGATGTTTGTTGGGCGGAGTTTATGGTGCGTGGGACCCGGGCGCCGGTGATGAAAGTTCTGAACGCGCTTTCACTGGTGCATGAGGGAATCACGGTGGAGGAATACAAAAAGATTGCCAAGCCGACACCGGAAGATCAGCGTAAACTGATGAACGGTATTGTGGCGAGCGCTGCCCAGTGGTCGATTCAGTCTATTTCCAAACAGCACCCGCTGCTCCGGTTTTATATTGAAGCGGTCCTGAAGCGCAAAGAACTGAAAGACCCCATTGCCATGGCGCTTGCGGCGAAAGCGATCGGCATGGAAGTCCGTATCAATGATAAATAACGCGAACGTTATGCGTGTAAAAGAAAAAGCGGCTGTTGCAAAACTGTCAAAGAGAGTATGCGCAGCTCCGTTTCTTATTTTTTGAGTGTAAAACAAGACATGGCAGAAAAGAATAACAACTTCTTCCGCTGTTTTTTTACATTGTCTATAAACCGTGAAGAAATCTCGGTTTATGCGATATAAAAGTTTGAAAAACCTGTTGAGAGGCAGTATTTTATGATGTTCAAAGTCGATAAATACCAACTAACCCAACAGGTGATTCAATGATTAAGATAGCACAAGGTA
>JAGAPM010000300.1 GCA_017623265.1 Lentisphaeria bacterium
CCACGAGTCCGTGCCCACGCTGGAACATCAGAACGACCGCAGCATCGGGTTCCTGTTCAGCGTCAGCAACAAGCAGCTGGGCGATGCCTCCGGCGCCTTCGGCGACAACGCTCCCCAGAGCGCAGACGTGAACATCCACGCTCACACGCTCTCCGATCTGCTGAAGTCTTACGACAAGTCCGAACAGATCATTGCGTCCCCGGCGAACGAAATCGAAGACGCCAAAGACGACATGAAGGATCTGCACGACTTCTCCAACAATCCGTTCGGTATCCTGCCCGATGATGAGGATCTCCACACCCGCGCCTACGATGAAAGCATCGACTTCACCGTCATCGGCGAGGATAACCTCTCCACCGCAAAAGCCGAACAGTTCAAGGACGAATTCGACGCCGCTCTGGAAGAGATCTTGAGCTTGGCATAAGGTTCAGGACGCGGGGAAAACCCTTTCTGTAGAAAGGTTCTTTCCCCGCACCCCTTTGCCAAAGACTTTTATGGCGAAACGGCAGCGCTGACGCACTGCCATTTCGCATTTTTTTTGTAGGAAGGCAGGGAACTTCATTTTTTCGATTTGCAAGCTTGAAAAGCGGAGCGGGAGTGATATATTGGAAGATGTTTTGTTCAATTGAAAAGGAATCTCAATATGAATCTCGAATCATTGCTGAATGATCTGAATATCCGTGCGATCCATAAACTGCCGTCGCACTTTACCGCACGCCGTTCCGCAAGTCTGACGTTTCCGGAGGGGTATCTCTCCGAAATCGAGGACTACTCTCTCTCCCTCAACGGGGAATGGTCCTTTCACTGGTCGCCGGATCTGGAACATCTCCCGGACGGCTTTGAAATGCCGTCTTACGATCACTCCGGCTGGGATAAGATCACGCTGCCCGCCACCTTCGAGATGAAGGGATATGGCACGCCGCTTTACCGGAACAAAGGCTGGACCTTCCAGGTGGATCCCCCGAAGGTTTCCGGAGTGCCGCCGGAACATTATACCAGTTTCAAAGAACGGAATCCCACGGGGTCCTGTTGGCGCATCTTCCGGCTGCCTGCGGACTGGTCCGGACAGCGCATCCTTCTCCGCACGGGCGGCGTTCAGAGTGCGTTCCGGGTCTGGATCAATGGCATTTTTGCGGGCTACTCGGAAGATTCCGCCTCCATTGCGGAATTTGATATTACCGATTTGTGGACGCCGGGCGAAAACAGCATTGCGCTGCAGGTCTATAAATACTGTTCCGGGTGTTATCTGGAGGATCAGGACTGCTGGCGGCTCAGCGGTGTTTTCCGGAAGATCGAACTGGTGGCGCTGGATCCGTGTCATATTGCGGATTGTGTTCTTACTGCCGATCCGGAAAACGGTACAATCCGGACACAGGTCGAACTTTCCTGTGATGATGATGTGACCCTTGAACTGCGCTGCAACGGTCTGACTACCGGCGAAACGGCGGCGAAAGATCTTTCCCTGACCCTGCCGGAATTTGAACTCTGGTCGTCCGAAAAACCGGTGCTTTATCCGGTGTCGCTGATCCTGCGGCATGGCGGGAAAATCTGCGACATCCGGCATTTCCGTGCGGGTTTCCGGTCGATCATGATCCGGGATCGCCAGTTTTTTGTGAACGGGGTATCGATCAAGTTGAAAGGGATCAACCGCCATGAGATCCATCATGCAGAGGGACGAGCGCTGACCCGTGAGATCATGGAACAGGATATCCGGCTGATCAAAGGTGCCAACTTCAATGCGGTGCGGAACAGTCACTATCCGCAGACACCGCTGTGGTATGAACTTTGCGACCTTCACGGACTTTATGTGATGGATGAGGCGAATATTGAAAGTCACGGACTTTCCTATCACGCCTGCGTGCTTCCGGGTGATGATCCTGCATGGGAGGAACCGGTGTTGGAACGGATTCGTGCCATGGTGCTGCAGAACCGGAATCACCCCTCGATCCTGATCTGGTCCATGGGGAACGAGGCTGGCTTCGGCAATGCGTTTGAGGCTGCACGGGCAGAGATCCGGCGTCTGGATCCCCGTCCGGTCCAGTATGCGGACATGAATTCCCAGGCGGATTTTGACTCCCGGACTTATCCTTCCTGCGACTGGCTGGAGGAATATGCCGCCGGGACTGCCGAATTTGCGGGGGAACGGGGCGAAGTGACGACTCCGCGCCAGTTTACGCCGCGTCCTTCGCAGAAACCTTTTGTTGCCAACGAGTACGCGCATGTGATGTCCTGCAGTGGCGGAAATGTTTCGGACTGGTGGAAAGTGGTGGAATCCCACGAGTGTCTCATCGGCGGCTTTGTGTGGGAATGGTGCGATCATGCACTGGATAAGGACGGCCACCGGGCAGCGGCTTACGGCGGCGATTTCGGTGACATCCCGAACAATTGGAACTTCTGCTGCGACGGGCTTGTTTCATCTGACCGGATACCTCACCCGACTTACGATCAGCTGCGGGCGCTGCAGAAACCTTTTGATCTGACGCTGTCTGAAAACGGGGATCTGCTGATCCA
>JAGAPM010000301.1 GCA_017623265.1 Lentisphaeria bacterium
GGATGGTCTGTTCCCCGTTCCGGATCCGTTCCCGCACGGCGTCAATGAGGATCTTGGAAAAATACGGCACTTTCCCTTCCTCGTTGGTCTCCAGTTTCATATCGATGATCCGGACCGAGGGCAGGACGATGGAGGGATCGCTCCGTTTCAGCATCTGTACCAGTTCATATTTTCCCGTTTCTGCGTTGTGATAGGATTCCATACTGGGCGTGGCGGAACCGAGAATGACCAGCGCGCCTTCCAGTTTTCCCCGCACAACGGCAACGTCTCTGGCATTGTACCGGGGGGCGTCCGACTGCTTGTAACTGTTCTCATGTTCCTCATCCACCACGATCAGTTTCAGGTTGGCGAAGGGGGCAAACAGGGCAGATCGGGCGCCGACAGCGATTTTGACTTTTCCCTGCCGCACTTTCATCCATTCATCGAACCGTTCCCCGTCCGTCAGACCGCTGTGCAGAACGCTGACCATTTCCCCGAACCGGGAACGGAAGCGGTTGACTGTCTGGGGAGTGAGGGAGATTTCCGGCACCAGCACAATGGCATCGCCGCCTTTTTCCAGAATATGTCCGATTGCCTGCAGATAGACTTCCGTTTTTCCGCTGCAAGTGATACCATGAAGAAGCAGAACATGTTTATCTGCAGGATGATCCGCCATCTGAAAGATTTTGTCCAGCGCCTTTTTCTGATCGGGCGTCGGGGGCAGCGGTTCGGTACGCTGGACCTTCATTCCCTTGAACGGATCCCGGTCCACCTGTTCCGCTTCTTTCTTGACCAGACCGGCTTTGACCAACGCATCCAGCACCGATTTGCCGAGTCCGGTCGCACGGGAGAGTTGATCTGCCGTTGAGCCGGGACGCAGGGAGAGCTGTTTGAGCATGGCAGCCCGTTTTTCCTGCTGTTTTTTTGCTTCGGCGATATATTTTGCGGCGGCTGCGGCATCGGCAAGATAGAAACGCAGTTCCTTCTTCGGCTTGATCCTGCCGCTGCGGACAGCGCCGGGCATCAGGTTCTGCAGCGCCCGTTCCCGTGTACAGCAATAATATTCCGCCATCCAATCCGCCAGTTTGAGCAGGGCGTCCGGCAGGGAAGGGCGCTCATCCTTGATGGCGCTGATCGCCTTGAGCTGATCCAGCGGGTAAGCCGAATGGTGAGAGATCGCCACCACACAGCCCTCCCGCTCCTTTCCTTTGCCGAAAGGGACGGAAACAAGAGTGCCGATCGTGACCCGGTCCCGCAGTTCGGGCGGGATCAGGTAGTCGAAATGCCGGTCCAGGGCAAGATCAAGCAGGATTCTGGCAACAAGGGGCGTGTTCATCTTCTCTCAAATTCAAAAAATCTCATTACTTTGATTTGTTAATTTTAAATTGTGTGGTATAATATACTCTGTGAAACAGCATATTCAAACTATGAGAAGGTAAAAAATATGAATGATCGTTGTGAAATCCTCTGCCACGAAGTGCTGCAGGGGCCGTACCGGCGGATCGTGTTCCATGCTCCGGAGATCGCCAAGACGGCGAAACCGGGACAGTTTGTGCATGTCCGCATTCTTCCGCTCCGGGACCGTATTCTGCGCCGTCCCTTCAGTATTTGCAGCGCTGATCCGGAAAAGGGCAGCCTGACTGTCGTTTACAAGATCGTGGGCGAGGGCACCGACGTGCTTTCCACCATGAAACCGGGCGACGTCTGCGAGATCCTCGGCCCCCAGGGTAACAGCTACTCCATGCCCAAAGATGATGAAAAGATCTATCCCATTCTCGTTGCCGGCGGCTATGGTTCAGCATCCACGTATTTCCTGGCGGAACGGCTGAAACAGAAAGGCGCATTCCTCACCGGCGCACGGAGCGGTGCGGATCTGCTTCTGATCGAAGAATACCGGAAACTCGGGTTCGATGTGCGGATCTCCACCAATGACGGCTCCGTGGGACATCAGGGCTTTGTGACCGATCTTCTGGCGCATACTTTGCGGGAAGCAGGCGACCGGAAACCGGTGATCTATGCCTGCGGTCCGGAACCCATGCTGATCGCCCTGGGCAAACTGGCGCTGACTCTCGGTGTGGAATGTGAACTGAGTCTGGATCAGCGTATGGGCTGCGGCGTGGGCGCCTGCTTCGCCTGCGTGATCAAGGTGAACGATAAGACAAATGCCGACGGCTGGCGCTATTCCCGCTCCTGCAAGGAAGGTCCTGTCTATAACGCGAAGGAGGTGTACCTTGGCTGATCTGACAACAAAACTCGGTCCGCTGACCCTGAAAAATCCGGTCATGACTGCCAGCGGCACGTTCGGTTACGGCGTGGAATATGATCAGGAATTTTTCCCCATCTCCGAGCTGGGCGCTGTGGTCGTCAAGGGTATTGCGCCTCTTCCGGTGCATGGCAACCCCACACCACGTATTGCGGAAACGGTCTCCGGTATGATCAACGCCATCGGTCTTCAGGGACCGGGGGTGGATAAGTTTCTGCACGATCCTCACTATATGCCCTATCTGAAAAAGGCGAACGCCACGGTGATCGTCAATATGTGGGGCAAGAAGATCGAAGATTATGCTTATGTTGCCGAACGGTTGGAACAGGAAAAGGACGGGATCGCCGCATTGGAGATCAATGTGTCCTGTCCCAACATCAAAGAAGGCGGTATCTCTTTCGGGACGAACACGGAAAGCATGAAGAGCGTTATCAGCGCTGTGCGGAAAGCGACAACGATCCCGCTGATCACCAAACTCAGCCCGAATGTGACCAACATCGCCGAATTCGCGCGGGCGGTCGAAGCGGCGGGCAGCGACATGGTTTCGCTGATCAACACGATCACCGCGATGGCGATCAACATCGAAACCCGCCGCCCGAAGATCGCGAACCGGAC
>JAGAPM010000302.1 GCA_017623265.1 Lentisphaeria bacterium
CCGTGGGGGTGGTAGTTACCCAGCACTTCCCCGACCACCTTCGCACACTTGACCGTGGCGTGGGATTTGGTCAGGCCAAGCTGACGCATGGCATAGAGAATACGGCGGTTACAGGGCTTCATACCGTCACGGACATCCGGAATGGCCCGGCCGATATTCACACTCAAAGAATACTGCAGGTACGCAGTATGCATGATATCCTCGATGCTTACGAGAAAATCATTGGGGCTGTTTTCGCTCATTGTTTTCCTTCCTTACAGTTTGTCTATTTTTTGTTCTGATATTTTAATATTATAGATAATATACACCCGTGCGCGCGATCGCGCAAGCAAAGAAATGAGCGGAATCTTAAAAAAATCAAAAAAAATGGCATTCCGGAAGCCGATACACCCCGCAGGGTACGGCGCAGCCCGTTTTTTTTGCTGCCGGAACAGCAAAAAAACACCCCCTCCGCAGAACAGGATTGTTCTGCGGAGGGGGTGACACCGGAGCCGTCAGCTCCGGTGCGGGGCTGCGCCGCCCCCTTGCTTAAATGCCGAAAGCGGCAAAAAACGCCACAAACTTATTCAGGAATTTCTTAAAGAAGCCGGTCCCGACCGGATGGGCTTCACTGTCCTTTTTCTCATCAAAAGATGCTTCATACTGACGGAGCAGATCTTTCTGCTCCTGCGTCAGTTTTTTGGGCACTTCGATGGTGAATCGGAGATAGTGGGTACCGAAGCTGCCACGCCGTCTCTATGACGGCATACCTTTATTTGCAACCCGTTGGACATCACCATTTTGGGTTCCGGAAGGAACCATAAATTTCATAGGGCCGTGAATGGTGGGGATATCGATTTCCCCGCCCAGAGCGGCAACGGTGAATTTGATCGGAACGTCGCAGTAAATGTCATCACCATCCCGTTCAAAAAGTTCATGATCGCAGACACTGATATCCACATAGAGATCGCCATCTCTTCCACCGCGGAGACCGGGTTCGCCTTCGCCGGCAACACGCAGTCTGGAACCGGTATCCACACCGGCGGGGATATGCACTTCCACAGAGCGTTTCAGGCGCACATGACCGGTGGCATTACATTTTTTACAGGGCTTTTCGGGAACGGATCCGGCGCCACCGCAATCGGGGCATTCCTGCATCATGGTAAAGAAGCCTTGGGAGATCCCGACCTGTCCGGTGCCTTTACAGCGTTTACAGGGCACTCTGACGCCCGATTCGCATCCGGTACCATGACAAGCCTCACATGCACCCTGACGAACAAATTCAAGCTTCGTCGTAACGCCTTTCACGGCATCCATAAAATCGATTTCCAACGGGTAGCGCAGGTCATTTCCTGCCACCGGGGCATTGGGATCACGCCGTCTGCCGCCACCGCCGAAGAACGACTCGAAACCGCCCATTCCTCCGCCACCGAAAAACTGGTTGAAGATATCAAACGGATCACCGCTGAAACCGCCGCCGCGTCCTCCACCGGAGAAGGCGCTTTCACCGTACTGGTCATACATTTTGCGTTTTTCCGGATTGGACAACACATCGTATGCCTGTGCGATCTTTTTGAACTTTTCTTCCGCTTCTTTATTGCCCTGATTTTTATCCGGGTGATATTTGATGGCAAGTTTGCGGTATGCTTTTTTGATCGCGGTTTCATCTGCATCCACCGGGATCTCAAGCAGATCGTAATAAGTGGTATCAACAGCCATTATTCTGCACTCAATTCTTTCTGGATGGATTCCGTCATCAGCTGCACGGTACGGCGGGCAAATTTTGCCGGATCAGGCAGCGTTGCACCTTCGCTGATCAGCGCCTGATCGTAAAGCAGTTCTGCATAATCCTTCAGACTTGCCGCGGAGGGATCTTTTTCGTACAGATTCTTCAATGCACCGATCAGGGGGCTTTCCCCGTTCAGTTCAAGGATCCGCTTCACATCCGGGCTTTCCTGCCCCATTGCCTTGAAAAGACGCTGCATGGAAACGGAAGGATCGTAGTCATCGCCCACCAGACAACAGGGGCTTTCCGTCAAACGGGAAGAGAAGCGCACATCTTTGACTTTATCTTCCAGCGTTTTTTTCAGGAATTCCACCAATTCTTTGTTGTCTTCGGTTTCTTTCTTCGTTTTTTCGTCCAGTTCCTTCTGCACGGATTCATCGAACTTGACTTCGCCCTTGAGGACGGAGACCAGATCTTTTTCCGCATACTTGGCGATATCATCCATGATAATTTCGTCCATGGGTTCATAAAGGAACAGTACATCGTACCCCTGCTTGCGGAACATCTCCAGCTGGGGGGAGAACTCCAACGCTTCCCGGCGGTCACCGGTAATATAGTAGATCGCCTTCTGCGTAGCGGGCATTGCATCGGAATATTCTTTGAGCGTCATCAACTTACCGCTGTTCATGGATTCAAAGAGCAGCAGATCCTGCAGTTTTTCCTTGTTGTTGTAATCCGTATGGACTCCGCCCTTGATCATGGGGCTGAATTCTTTGTAAAAACCTTCGTAGGCTTCTCGATCCTTCGTGAGCATTTTGTCCAGTTCAGAGAGAACGCGTTTCACGATGCTCTTGCTGATGCGGGCGATCTGGGGATTATCCTGCAACGTTTCGCGGGAAACATTCAGCGGCAGATCGCTGGAATCCACCACACCGGCAACGAAACCCATATACTCCGGCAGCAGACCGGGGCAGTTGTCCGTGTTGAATACACGGCGAACATAGAGCTGGATCTGTTTGTGATCCTTGTTCATGCCCATCCGGTAGCTCATGGGCATTTTGCCTGCGATGTAGAGCAGAGACTTGAATTCCGAAGCGCCTTCCGCGCTGAAGCTGATCCGGCGGGCGGGCTTGTTATAGTCCATGCTGATATGCTGGTAGAACTGGTCGTACTCTTCTTCCGTCACTTCGCTTTCCGGACGCAGCCAAATGGCTTTCATGGTGTTCAGCGTGCTGTCTTCCACTTCTTCCTTGCCATCCTTGGTCACGGTGTGTTTCATGCGGATGGGATACTCAATAAAATCAGAATATTTACGGATCAGCTCCGCCACACGCCAGTAGTCCAGATAAACCTCAAAATCTTCTTTCAGGTAGAGGGTGATCCGGGTGCCGGGAGCATCCTTGCTGACTTCTTCGATGGAGAAATCGTCTTCACCGTCGCTGATCCATTTCCATGCCTGCGTTTCGCCATCCTTCTTCGTTTCGACAGTGACTTTATCCGCCGCCATGAAGGCAGAGTAGAACCCGACCCCGAACTGTCCGATGAGTTCAGGCGCACTGACGGAGCCATCTTCCTTTGCTTTTTCCAGTGCTTCGGTAAAGGCTTTCGTGCCGGAGTGGGCGATCGTACCCAGATTTTCGATCAGTTCATCCCGGTTCATCCCCACGCCGTTATCGGAGATGATCAGGGTCTTTGTGTCCTTATCCGCTTCGATCCGGATCTCCCAATCCCGGATCATATCCTGCTGTGTCAGGGAGAGGAAGCGGGCTTTATCAATGGCGTCCGCTGCGTTGGCGACCAGTTCGCGCAGAAAAATATCTTTGTTGGAATAAACAGAGTGGATGACCAGCGAAAGCAGTTCGCGGATCTCGGCTTTGAATTGCAGATTTTCAGTTGCCATAGTTACCTCCTTGCGTTTTTCGTACGATCAATGTTTGCAGCCGCAGTTCTCGCCACAGGTGTGTGCGTGTTCACAAGCCGGTGTTTTGCTGGGAGATGCGTTGCTGTGGGCATAATCTGTGCAGTAGAAACCGGTCCCTTTGAAAATGATTCCGGCTCCTGTGCCGATCTTGCGTTTCAGCGTTTCTTTTCCACATTCCGGACACACTTTCAAATGTTCTTCGGACATTTTCTGAAACTTGTGAAATCCGTGACCGCATTCGTTGCAGACATATTCGTACGTTGGCATTGTTCTGACCTTTCAATTTTGTTCTGTTACGACATCACACTCTTTTTATAAGCAAAAATGATGCCACATGCAGTTCTTCTTCTGTTTTATATTGATTTTGAAAGAGATAAACACCTGTAAAAACATAAGTCACCTTTTTATTCAGCGACATTTTGTCTCACTTACTGTGACATTGTCTTTGCGATGGCATAAACCGCCATCGCCCCAACCATGAGCAGCGCCATGACCAGACGGCGCACCCATGCGGCAAGACCGACTCCCGGTTCATAATCCCGGAACCCCATCATCAACAGAATTGCTCCGATCACAACCGAAATCACACCCCGTGCTGCCTGCAGGATGGATCCGTAAACGACTCCGACCGAAGAAAAACAGTCAAAGAGGAACAAGAGTGATGTGAACCAGATGAGTCCATAATAGGATGCGTCCTTGAGCATTTTCAGATTTTTCGGGATCCGTTTCAACAGGAGCAGCGGTGCCATGACCAGCGCAGTCAAAAATGCTGTAATACTGACCGATGCGAAGGAGGCGGTCAACCGGCTGATGCCGTCTTTTCCCATAGCAAAACAGGCATCCAGCAGGGCGGTCCCTGCGAGATCCCCCAACGAATAACCGAGCAGCGTCATAAAGAGCCAGAACGCAGCTTTGAGCGTGATCTTTCCACCGGTAAAATTCATTCCGACGGCGGCGACAGTAGCCATCAGCACGGCGACCCATTGCAACCAGTTCACCGGCTGCTGCAGAATCAGCATACAGATCAACGCCAGCGTAGCGATTTTCAATCCCAACAGACTGGAAAGGCGTGACGCCTCCACCACTTTCAAAGTCCGGAAGAAGGAAAAGTTTCCGAAGATATTTCCCGCCACAGCTCCTGCGGCGATCAAGACCGTCCGCAGGTCAAAGTTCCAATTAAAGCGGGGGAACACGAAAAACAGCAGGATCATTCCTGCCACACCTTGCGCAAGTACGGCATAGAGGGTCAGCAGAAAAGGGCTGCCGTGGATCAGCATAAACCGTTTGGAAAAGATATAGGAAAGCGACATCAGCAGGGCTGCAGTCAACCCGAATACGATCCCGTGTATCATAAAAAATCACTTTCATTTCTGATTGATTTCATCCGAATAGAGGGCTGTTAATATAGCACCGGAAGTGCGAAAAAACAAGAAGTCTCCACAAGAAAAACGCCCATCTTTCATAAAATGAAAAAAATCCGGAAACTTTCCACTTTTGCTCTTGCTTTTTTCATGCAACCGGAGTATGTTATACCCCCGATTGGAGAAACGGCACACAACTAAATTTCGGACACTGGAGACATGAAAACCATCGGCTTTGACAATGATCTGTATCTGCGCCAGCAATCGGAGGAGATCCTGAACCGCGCAGCCCGCTTTGACAACAAACTTTATCTTGAATTCGGCGGTAAACTGGCTTACGATTTGCATGCGGCACGTATTCTGCCCGGTTTTGATCCCAATGTCAAGCTCCAGCTGCTGCAGCGTCTGCGGGACAAGATCGATGTGGTGATCTGTATTTATGCCGGAGATATCGAACGCAAAAAGATCCGTGCCGATTTCGGGATCGCTTACGATGCCGATACCATGCGTATCATTGACAATCTCCGGGAACACGGGATCAGCGTCAAAGCCGTGGTTGTGACCCGCTACGATGGTCATCCGGCAGTCAACAGCTTCATCAACAAGCTGGAACGGCGGGGGATCCGGGTCTATAAACACAATTCCATCAAGGGCTACCCTGCGGATGTGGATCTGATCGTCAGCGAAAACGGTTACGGTGCAAACGAGTACATCGAAACAGATAAACCCATTGTCATTGTCACCGGTCCCGGTCCCAGCAGCGGGAAGATGGCAACCTGCCTTTCTCAAGTCTATCACGAACACCTGCGGGGCGTCTCCGCCGGTTATGCCAAGTTTGAAACGTTCCCCGTCTGGAATCTGCCGTTGAATCATCCGGTGAACATCGCTTACGAAGCCGCCACAGCGGATATCGGCGACGTCAACATGGTGGACTCCTTCCATTTGGAAGCGACCGGTCAGACCGCCATCAACTACAACCGTGACATTGCGATCTTCCCGGTCGTCCGCCGGATCTGCGAACGGATCATGGGTAAAGATCAGGCGTATATCTCGCCCACGGATATGGGGGTGAACCGGGTCGGTTTTGCCATTTCCGATGATGAAGCCGTATGCAATGCGGCAAAACAGGAGATCATCCGCCGTTATTTCCGCTACCGTTGCGAATATGCACTGGGCGCGACCGAAAAAGCGACCATCGACCGGATCAAAGTTCTGATGGACAATCTCAATCTGCAGGAAGAAGACCGCAATACGGTTGCCCCCGCCCGTAATGCTGCGGAACAGGCTGCCAATGAAAGCGGCAAGGGCGATGACGGTTACTACTGCGGGGCGGCACTGGAACTTCCGGACGGCAGGATCATCACCGGTAAGAACTCTCCGATCCTTCATGCATCTGCAGCATGCGTGCTGAATGCGATCAAGGCTCTGGCAAATCTGCCCAACGAACTGCTGCTGCTCGCACCGGCAGTCATTGATTCCGTCTCCAGATTGAAACACGATATTATCCAGACCCGCCGGACCAGCATGGACCTGGATGAAATGCTGATCGCACTGGCAGTGAGTGCCTCCAACAGTCCGGCAGTCAGTCTGGCAATGAAACAGCTTTCCAACCTCAATGGCTGCGAAATGCATATTTCCCACATGCCCTCCCCCGGTGATGAAGCGGGGTTGCGGAAACTGGGGATCAACCTGACTTGCGATCCGAAATTCGCCAGCCGGGATCTCTTCATCAGTTAACGGAAAAATCGACCACAATAACCATATCAACCCAAAAGAACAGAAAGGCTTAAGAAAGATGTCCGTTCTTGATTCGATCCGCGCAAAAGCGAAGTCCCTCGGCAGAAAAGTCTGCCTGACCGAAAGCGATGACCCGCGCAACCTGGCAGCCGCCGCGAAACTGGTGGAAAAAGGCTACGCAAAACCCGTTCTGGTGGGCGATGAAGACGCCATCCGCAAACTGGCGGCAGAAAACAATATCGATCTGACCGGTGTGGAAATTGCTGACGTTCTCAAGAGCCCCAACCTGCAGAAGTACATCGACACCGTCGTTGAAATCCGCAAGAACAAAGGTCTCACCCCCGAACAGGCCCGCGAATGGCTGAAGGACACCTGCGTGTTCTCCGCCGCAATGGTCTGCGCCGGCGATGCTCACGGCTACGTTTCCGGTGGCGGCAATCCCAAGGGTTACAATCACAATACCGCCCAGAAGACCAAACCCGCTCTCCAGCTCTTCAAGACCGCTCCCGGCAACTCCATCGCCTCTGCATTCTTCATCATGCAGATGCCGGACAACCGGTTCGGTCATGAGGGTGTTCTCTTCTACGCAGACTGCGGTCTGAACATCAACCCCAACGCCGACCAGCTGGCAGAAATCGCTGTCACCACGGCAAAGACCTTCCGCCAGTACACCGGTGCGGAACCGAAAGTTGCCATGATCAGCTGCTCCACCAAGGGTTCTGCCAAAGATCCCATCATCGAAAAAGTTGTGGAAGCTACTGCAAAGGCGCAGGCTCTTGCACCCGATATGCTGATTGACGGCGAAATGCAGTTTGACGCTGCACTTCTCCCGGAAATCGCTGCCAAGAAGGCCCCCGGTTCCCCGGTCGCCGGTCAGGCAAACGTGTTTGTCTTCCCCGACCTGAACTGCGGTAACACGATGTACAAGGCAACGGAACGTCTTGCCGGTGCAACTGCCATCGGTCCCCTGATCCAGGGTCTCCGCAAGCCCTTCACCGACGTCTCCCGCGGCTGTTCCGTGGATGACATCGTGGACTGCGCAGCGGTTGCTGCCATCACCGAATGGGCATAAGAGCGATCCTTTAAGGATATAAAACGCAACGAAGCACAGCCATCATGGTTGTGCTTCGTTTTTTTGTGGAGAAAATCGGGGATTTCCTATCCGTTATTCGATACACCATCCGCTCCCTTGATCACGACAACGGAAAGAATCATGTGCCTCCGGCGTAGAGTTACAGAACAACCGGAGCCGGGTCTGCATTTACTTCCGGATGATCTGACAACCGGAGAAAACGCCCCATTTTTCCACGTCTCCGTTGGTAAAATGCGCAGGGATCGTCAATTTTTTGAGGGAGGCACAATTGCTGAATGCGCCCTCGCCAATCGCTGTCACACTGGATGGGATCGTGACACTCAGGAGGGAGGAACACCCGGAAAATGCCCGGTCTCCGATATCAGTCACACTGGGAGGGATCGTGATTTTAACGAGGTAAGCGCAACCTTCAAATGCATTGTTTTCGATTTTTGTAATGCTTCTCGGCAATTCGATTTTTTTCACTTTTTCCCGATCCGTGACACCGATAACAGTTTCGCAATCATCACTGAGTTTCAGTTTCTGGGAAGCGGCGGCTATTTTCAGAGCATCCAGCCGTGCCATTTCCGCTTTTACTTTCCGGGCTTCCGCCACCGAGCGGAAAATTCTGCAATTCTGCGACAGCCCCCATGCGGCAGCATCCTCATCCGAAAAATGTTCGGGCAGGATGATCCCGGTGAGTGAATCGCATCGGTCGAAAGCACCATTTCCGATGGCAGTCACACGTTTCGGGATCGTAACATTTTTGAGCGCGCTGCATCCGGAAAATGCGTTTTTTCCAATACTGGTTACGCTATCCGGGATCGTAATGCTCCAGAGAGCAGAACAGCGAGCAAAGGAATCTTCCCCGATACTGGTCACACTGTCCCGGATCGTAATATTCCAGAGAGCGATGCAGTCCCAGAACGCACGATCACCAATGGCAGTTACGCTGGAAGGCAGTACAATTTTTTTCACTTTTTCCCGTTCGGTAACGCCGACAACGGTTTTACAATCATCGCTGAGTTTCAGCCCCTGTGCTGCAGCTGCCAATTTAAGAGCTTCCAAACGGGCCATTTCTGCTTTGGATTTCTGCGCATCTGCCACGGAATGGTAAATCCTGCAAGTTGAGGGGAACCGGAAGCGTTGCAGCTCCTGACCGGCAAAGTGTTCCGGCAGGACAACACTGACGAGCGAACTGCACCACAAAAATGCGTCTTCTCCGATACTGGTGACACTTTCGGGGACCGTAATACTCCGGAGAGTCCGGCAACGGTAAAATGCACGGGCGCCGATATGCATCATATTGCCGGGGATCGTGATACCAATCAGTGAAGTACACCCCCAAAAAGCATCTTCGCCGATATGGGTCACACTTTCAGGGATCGTGATTTTCCGGAGCGAGGAGCAATCCAGAAACGCCCGGTCACCGATGCGTGTCACACCATCCGGGATCACGATATATTCCACTTTATTGTTTGTAACGCCGATAACCGTTTTGCCGCCGTCACTGAATTTCAAAACGGCGTTTGTATGAACGATCTCTTCCGTTTCCGCACGGACTTCCATATTGGCAATCGAACAGAACAGCAAACTGCCGATAAGAATCAATGTTCCGGTGATCCGGTATTTCTGTACTGCAAAATTCATTTTTTCTCCGATACATCTCTTTTATTTCTGTACTTCTCAAGGGAAGTAATATACTCTTAATCCGTAAAAAATCCATTATGGAACAGCATTTTTTTCTGAACAAAACCTGCTTGAACCAAGATATTTTATAAAAATAAGGATAAAAGACCTTGTGAAACGAGCTGTACCGGATTATAGTATGCCATTAAAATGAGGCACACGGAACATGAATTTGGAAAAAATCTGGAAGTATGGACTGGTCAAGACTGCAGGGCTCATGATCGCTGCAGTGTTTCTGCTCGCCCTGATGGTCCATGGGATCACCTTCATTCTGCCTTCCGACGGTGATGCGGCAGTCACTCCTGTTCCGCAACAGACAACCGCCCGGAAAAGGGTCCCGTTGCGTCTGCAGCGGATACCGGATCCCAGAAAAACGGATCCCCGGAGCAAGGCGGAACTTGCCGTTCACCATGCCTTTCTGAAAAAGTTTCCGGAAATCGAGATCTCTGCGTTCTCCGGGATCACCATTGCGAACATTCAGGCGGAATCGGAGATCATGCTTGCCATTGCCGGCGGAAACGCACCGGATGTGTTCACTTACATCAACTTCCGGATGTCCGATTCCTATATCCAGCAATCCTTTCTTTATCCGTTGGACCGTTTTCTGGAACGGGATGCGTTCTGCGGCGGCACAGAATCCTACCTGAACAGTCTTGCAGAACCGATCCGCCCGGTAGTCAAACGCAAAGGCCCTGCCATTCTGGACAATGCGGCAGGGGAACATATCTGGGCACTGCCCGGACCTCTTTCGGTACGGGTTCTCATGTGGCGGAAAGATCTTTTTCAGGAGGCGGGTCTGAATCCGGAAAGACCGCCGCAGGATTGGGAAGAACTGTTGGCATACGCCAAGCGTCTCTCCGATCCCTCCGCTGAAAAATATGGACTGAACATGGACGGCGGTCCACAGGCTGCCTGGGATTTTATGGCATTTCTCTGGTCCGCAGGCGGAGAAGCCGTGATCCGGGATGAATCCGGCAACTGGGTTGCGGCGTATGGTTCCCGACAGGCGGCGGAAGCCCTCGATTTCTATCTCCGGCTCGCAACAGAACCATGGATCGATGCAGACGGCAAACAGCAGCGCGGTTATACGGTTCTCTCTGCAAATGCCGGTCAGGTCATGGAACGGGATCTCTGGAATGAAGGCAGGATCGGGATGAAAGTGGGCTATCTGGACGGTCAGAACATGGCGGGGAATGTGGATATGGCACTGATCGGGATCGCCCCCTTCCCGCCACGCAGCAAAGGCGGGAAGTCCGGTACCGAGCTCAATGCCATCATGACCGGGATCTTTTCCGGGATCGAAGGCAGAAAAAATTCCGCCGGTGAATGGTGTTCTGCCGATGAGATCCGGGAAGCTGCATGGCAGTATCTCCGTTTTCTCCGCTCGGATGAGGCCGGACAGATCTATGCAGATACCCTTGTGGCAAATGGTCTGGGCAGAACACTCAGCCCGGAATATCTGCGGAAGTACGGCTATCCGGAGTATCTGAAATTCTTTCCGCCGGAACTGGAGGAAACATTCAACGAGGCAGTCCGGAACGGCAAACCGGAACCATACGGCAGGAATTGCCAGATGGTTTACACTTTCATGACCGAACCGCTGAACGAAGCACTGCAGCTTGCACGGGATCATGATCTGCCATCCGATCCGGAGAAGCGGCTTGCTGTTCTGCAGGAGATCCTGAAAAATTCCGAGCGCAAGACTTCCGGGCAGATGCTGGGCAATCTCTCTCCGGGAGAACGGGAATACCGGAACCTCTGGGCGGGGATCACGGCATTTCTGATCTGTGCGCTGTTTTGCTTCGCATTCTGCAAGATCTGGCAGATCTTCTCGCCCAAAGACGCTTTTTCCGGTAAACGGAAGGGATGGCAGTTCCGCAAAAATGCCGTAGCATACCTCATTATGCTCCCCGCGTTGTTAAGTATTCTGCTCTGGGTGTACTACCCCATGGTATCCGGATCCATGCTGCTCTTTCAGGATTACCGGGTGACTGGCGGATCGGAATGGACCGGGCTGAACAATCTGGCAGATGTGCTGTTCAATGCCGACTGGTGGGCAAGCGTCTGGAACACAATCCGATACATGGCGTGGATTCTGGGACTTGGTTTTGTGGCGCCAATCATTCTCGCCATTCTGCTGCAGGAGGTCTCCCACTGCAAACTGCTCTACCGGACACTTTTTTATCTGCCGGCAGTCATGAGCGGTCTGGTGGTAGTCTACATGTGGAAACTGTTTTATCAGTCCGGTCCGGCAGGGATCATGAATCAGGTATTGCAGTCTCTGACGGACGGCTTGAATTTCATTCTTGTTCCGGCGGTCTCGCTTTTCGATCCGGAATTTGCAGGGATCCCCTTTGAACCGGTGGCGTGGCTGGAAGATGCGAAATGGGCAATGCTTTCCTGTGTCCTGCCTGCGATCTGGGCAAGCGCAGGTCCGGGTTGCCTTATCTATCTTGCCGCGCTCAAAAGTGTTCCGGAAGAGACCTACGAAGCAGCAGAGATCGATGGTGCAAATTTCTTCCGGAAAGTATGGCACATAACACTGCCCACACTGAAACCGCTGATCATTATCAATTTTGTAGGGGCATTCATCGTTGCCGCCCAGAGCGGTGGTATGATTCTGATCATGACATACGGCAATGCAGGGACCAATGTGGCAGAGCTGCAGATCTTCAAAGAGGCATATACCAATTTGCGCTTCGGCACTGCAATCGGCATGGCATGGCTGCTGGGGATCACCACGCTGTTTTTTACCATCTATCAACTGAAACGGCTTTCCAATATGGAATTCAAGATAGCGGAGAAGTGATTTATGGCGATCATCGGTAAAGTGGAACGGAAAAACTGGAAAGTGATCCTGCTGAGTACAGTGATCCATTTGATCCTGCTTCTGGGGGCGGCAACCATGGTCTATCCTTTGCTGCTGATGCTTTCCGGGTCGGTGAAAAGTTCCGTGGATTTCAAAAACTTCACGATCTTCCCGGAATATCTTCTTACGGAAAATGACGGTCAGGAACTGCTGTTCAAAAAGTATCTGGCAACGAAATACAACAATCGGGTTTTGCGTATGGCGGGGGATTTCAAAGATCCTTATGCAACCTTCGATACCGTTACACCGCCCACACGGGAAAATCAGGTCCGGCGCACCTCTGACTACCGGAACTTTCTGGCGGTCTGCAAAAAAGAACTGCCTCATTACTGGTTTCTTCTGGGAATGGCATACGAGCCGGGGATCGATCCCCTTTCCCTGCGCAATTTCCGGGAATTTCTGCAGGACGGCAGAAGCGATACCCGCCACGCACTCCGTGAACTGAACGAATCCTGCACTACTCAATTTGCCGATTGGAATGAGATCTCGCTGCCCGCTGAAAACTTCTTTTTACGGCGTAACTCCGGTGATTACCGTTCCGGTCTGCTGAAAAAATTGCACGAGTTCAAATACAGCAATTATGTAACTTCTCTCGTCGAGATCTGGCCGGATATGGAAGGTGATTTCATCGCCATGCTGCGGCGGGATTGCGGCAGAAGTCTGGAAGCGATCAATCGGACACTGAACACAAAATATAATTCCTGGCGTGAGATCGTTCTTCCGGAAAAAGTACCGGATGAAAATCCATTGCTTGCCGCCCGTTGGGAGGAATTTGTCAAGAATGAGATCAATGCCGCATTCATCACAGTCGATCCCCGCATTGCCACTGCTCCCTGGCAGCGGTTTCTGAAAGATAAATACAGCAATCTTACCACACTGAACAAGGCTCACGGCACACAATATACCGTTTGGGACAACATCCCCTTCCCTGAAAGCCTGCCGCAATCCGGGATTCTCCGGATCGACTGGATGGATTTTCTCAGCGGCAACTCCACGCACGCAAAAATGTGGCACGATTTTCTGAAACTGAAATATCAGAATCGGATCGGCGATCTGAACGCAGAATGGGGAACCGGCTTCCGCACCTTCGGCGAAATCCCGTTCAAAAAATCCCGAAGCGATAACGAAGCAGAAAACCGGGCGGCGGCAGAACTGGATGACCGGATCCGCCATAACCGGCAGAAAGAAGTCCCCGCAGAAGCAATCACCCTTCACACACTGGCAAACCGGTATCGGGCATGGCTGAAGGCTTCTTATTCAAACAATCCCGATGCAGTGGCAAATGCGTACGGACTCGGTTATAACACATTCGATGAAATCCTGCTGCCACAGACTGCACCCGGAGAAGACAATCTGGCAAAACATGCCGACTGGATGGATTTTCTGCGGGCTCTCCCTCCGGAAACGATCGGACTGCTCCGCAATACCGCCGGCAGTTACCGGCAGTATCTCCGGAAGCTGTACACCCGGAACGGAGTTTGTGATTTCGAAGCAATGAGCCGGGATTACGGCAAAACGGTCACCGGTGAAAACAATATTCCAATCTTCCTTACCTGTCCACCGTCCGGGAAAGCGTGTACCGACTACCTGAATGCGATCCGGAATAATCTCTTTCCCGGTCAATACATGCTGACAGATTACGAAACACACAGTCCGGCATGGCACGCTTTTCTGGAGAAAAAGTATGTCAACATCCGGGAGCTGAACCGGAAATGGCATATCACGCCCCGGGACTTCAACGATTTCTCTCTGCCGACCCGGGAACATGAATGGCAGCTCCTTCAGGAAAATGCCGGATTCCTGCGGCACAAATACCTGACCCGGAACTATAAAATGGTCTTCAATACCCTGTTCACCAATGGCAATGCCGCAATCAACACATTGATCTACTGCCTGCTTTCGGTCCTGGCGGCACTGCTGATCAATCCGCTGTGTGCGTATGGACTTTCCCGCTGGAAACCGGCTTCATCCTATAAGATCCTGCTCTTCCTTATGCTGCCCATGGCGTTTCCGGCAATGGTGCTGGGAATCCCGCAGTTTCTGATGATCCGGGATCTGGGACTGCTCAACACCTTCGCCGCCCTGATCCTGCCGGGAATCGCAAACGGGTATTCCATCTTCCTGCTCAAGGGATTTTTTGACAGTCTTCTAA
>JAGAPM010000303.1 GCA_017623265.1 Lentisphaeria bacterium
ATGTCTTGTTTTACACTCAAAAATAAGAAACAGAGCTGCGCATACTCTTTTTGACAGTTTTGCAACTACCCCTACAAAAATCTTTACTGTCTGTGCCGTTTTTTACTGCACATCCTGTTTCAGGACAATGTTTTCCGCATCATCCTTATGGAGCGCCATACTGGTCTCCATGATCTTGACCCGGATCAGCCCGCCGAAGGGTGCATGCGCCTCGATCAGCAGTTCCATTCCCGGCACCAGCCCCACGTCCGCAAACTTCTTTCTGCCACGGGCTTTGGGCATTACTTTTACGATCGTTGCCTTCGTTCCCACCGGCAGATCTGCCAGCGTGGTTTCGCCGTTTACCGGAACTGTGTATTCCGGCGTTTTGGCGGCATCGCAGCCGCAACCGCAGGAACATTTTTTCTTTGTCATGATCTTTACGCTTTCTGCGGCACGGTTAGCAAGTCCTAACACCGCCGCTGTCTTTTTGTTCACATCATGACTTTACTATATCACACAATTCATTTTTTTCAATTAGCAGAAACTAATTTTTTATAAATTTTCCGGCAAAAACCCAACGCTGGAATTTTGCAGTGATCCGCACTTACTTCACCTGCTTCGGCACTCGCCGCCGGAACAGATCCGGGATCAGAATGGAGACCAGCAGGGCGATCCCGAGGAACATGGGGTAGAACAATGCAGCGATCAGCGGCAGGGACGGCACATCAAGACCTGCCCCCTTGGCGATACCGATGGCGATCAGGATCTGCGCGCCGTAGGGGATCATCCCCTGCACCACGCAGGAAGTGGTATCCAGAATACTGGCGATCCGTCGGGGATCACAGCCGAATTTCTGCGAAAGTTCCCGGGCAATGGGACCGGCGACCACGATCGCAACCGTATTGTTCGCCGTAAACAGATTGACCACCGCCACAAGCAGCACCACGCCGAACTCGCAGCCTTTTCTGCCGGAGATCACGCTCCGGATCTTTTCCAGCAGATAACTGATCCCGCCGTTATGACGGATCACCCCCAGCAGACCGCCCGCAAGAATCGCCACGATCAGCGTTTCCGCCATTCCCAGCGTCCCTTTGCCGGATTCCGCCAGTGCGGTCCAGAATGTCAGCTGTCCGGTCAGAAGTCCGATCCCCATAGCGACCACGGTCCCGAGGAACAGGAGCGCCATCACATTCAGCCCGCAAAGCGCACCGATCAGGATCCCCAGATACGGCACAACTGCAACGATATGTTTCCAGCTGACCGGTTCCAGTTCACTGCCGGCAACTCCAGCCTTTCCGGAAACGATATAAAGAACGATCGCTGCAATGGCGGCGGGGAAAATCATTTTCAGGTTCATCAGGAATTTATCCCGCATGGAGACACCCTGTGTACGGGTGGCGGCGATGGTGGTATCGGAAATCATACTCATATTATCGCCGAACATGGCACCGCCGATGACTGCCCCCAGCATCAGCGTGGGAGAGATCCCCATAGACCCGATCAGCCCCACGGCAATGGGCGTCAGCACCGTGATCGTGCCGCAGCTGGTCCCGACAGCAAGGGAAATAAAACAGGAGATCAGGAAAAAGCCCACCAGGATAAGCTGGTCCGGGATCAGATGACGGCTGATCAGTACGGCAGCATCCACAGCCCCCATGGCTTTTGTCACGGCGGCAAACGCACCCGCAAGAATGAAGATCAGGCACATGATCATGATATTGCTTTCGCCCATGCCCCGGGCAAAAACTTCCACTTTATCCGCCAGTTTCCGTTTCCGGTCCAGCAGCAGAGCCGTGGCGGACGCCACCAGAAAAGCAATGGGCATGGGCACACAGTAAAAATCTTTCGCCCAGAGGGAAAGACCGAGGTAAAACACCACGAACACAAAAAACGGGATCAGCGCCTTGAAACGGGGTTCCCGTTCGGGATAAAGCAGAGTTGTTTCATTCATGTTGAAAAATCCTTTGGATTGATAAAATAGTTTGATCCGGTAATGTAGCACAGCCGCAACACTTTGTCAAACGCATTCCGATACAATCTGATATTTCCAAAAAGTTTCTTCCTGCCCCTTGCAATTAGCGGAGCGGAGATTATATTTACCGAAAATCGTAATTTATTCATCAACAAAACACAGGAAAAACGTTATGCTCAGACACCGTTTCACCCTCCCCCTCGTTCTGCTGGTCTTTGCCGCAGCATTCACCATGCCGCTGATCCTCAACGGCGAAAACGAAGCTCCGGCAGCCGTGACAAGTGCCGTGCAGACAGCAGAAAATGCCGTCACGACCGCCCCTGCGCCTGAAACTCCGGCGGCGGAAGCGGCAGCGGTGGAAGAGGAAGTGACCAAAGAAGAAAAAAGCCGTTTCGCCGGTACGTTCTGGGCATTGGTCCCGCCCCTGCTGGCGATCATTCTCGCCCTGATCACGAAAGAAGTCTATTCCTCCCTCTTCATCGGGGTCCTGCTGGGCGGTGCGCTGGCGGCTGAATTTGCTCCATTAAAAACAGTGGACGGCATGATCAATGATGGCTTCATTGCCGCCGTTCAGGGATCTGCCGGGATCTTCATTTTCCTGGTCATGCTGGGGATCGTGGTGGCACTGATCAACAAGACCGGCGCCACGGCAGCGTTCGGCAGATGGGCGCAGACCCACGTCAAGTCCCGGGTCGGGGCGATCCTCTGCACTTTCCTGCTGGG
>JAGAPM010000304.1 GCA_017623265.1 Lentisphaeria bacterium
CACACCTGCGACAAGTCGTTTTGGATCATCCAGTCCGATCCCCGCATTCCGGGCAATTTTATCCGCAAGAAGAAAACCGATCCCCCGCACATCGGAAGCAAGGCAGTAAGGATTCTCCCGGATCTTTTGAGCAGCGCTATCGCCGTAAAGTTTGTAGATCCGGGCAAAGTAGGCAGGAGTGATCCCCAGACCTTCCAGAAAGATCCGCAGCTCCCGTTTATCGTCATGCTCCTGCCATGCGGAACGGATCGCATTGACTTTTTTCTGGGTGAAACCTTTGATCGCAAGCAATTTGCGCGGTTCATTATCCAGCACATTCAGTGTTTCAGCGCCAAATTTATCCACGATCGTCTTCGCCGTTTTCGGTCCGACTCCGGGAATAATACCGGAAGAAAGATAGCGCATGATCCCTTCCGGCGTGACCGGCAGAGAAAAATTACAGGAACTTACCCGCAGCTGCAGGCCGTGTTCCGGGTTGATCTCCCACTTGCCTTCCAGCTCCACGCTCTGTCCTTCCGCAACGCCCGGCATGGAGCCGACCGCCATATACTCTTTGCCTTTGCCATCCACGATCCGGACGACCGAGTAGGCTTCATCTTCGGAAGAATAGACAATATGCGAGACTTCGCCGCAGAGTGTTCCGGATTCCGGGATCGGTGTTTTGAAGTCACCCTGCGGTTTGGATCTGCGGCGGTAAGTCGTGGAGCTGAAACGCATATTGCCTCAAGAAAAATCAGTGATGGGAGAAGATGCGTTCCGGCGCATGACGGAGTGCAACACCCAGTTCATTAGCGCGCTTGATCACATCCGCATCCTTCAGCGAGCCGGAGGGTGCAACGATCGCTTTGATCCCGGCTTTGGCTGCAACTTCCACCGCATCATAGAACGGGAAGAAGCCGTCACTGGACATGACTGCGCCTTCCAGCGTCACATCGCCGCTGAACTTCTGGGAGAACTTTTCGATCGCCTGTTCCACTGCACCCACGCGGTCCTGTTCACCCGTACCGACACAAAGGGTCTGACCGTCTTTCACGATCACAACGCCATTGGAGCGGACAGAGATATTGATATACCATGCAGTCAGCAGGTCGATCATCTGCTGTTCCGTAGGTTCGACCGTAGACGACTGGACACCGCAAGCCTTGTTTTCGCCGGTGGCGGCGGGAATATCTTCTGCCGTTCTCACATTGGTCAGCAGGGGGGCGGCAATGACAACGGAACCATCGCCCAGTACCTTGAAGGTGTTGAAGGCGCCATCTTCGTTGTCGTCCACGAACTTGGGCAGGCTTGCGATATCACCGCAGCGGAGAATACGGATCTGCTTGTTCAGCTTATGCGTTTCGCCATCGTTGAAAACTTCCAGTGCTTCTGCGGTATAAGCCGGAGCCACTACACATTCGCAGAAAGTGGACATGATCTCTTCTGCTGTTTCTTTATCGACTTCCACATTGAATGCGATCACGCTGCCGAATGCCGCACGGGCATCGCAGTCACGGGCTTTGATGTAGACCTGCTTCACGGTTTCGCCGGGGATCGCCACAGCAGCGCCGCTGGGGTTCACATGCTTCATCACAGCGCAGGCAGGACGGTCAAAGAACTTGACAATATTCAGCGCGCCGGAAATATCTTCCAGGTTCGTCTGGGAAAGACCGCTTTTACCGTTCTTCAGCGTTTCCATATCCATAATAGCACCATGCTGATCTGCAGGACGGTAAAATGCTGCCGGCTGGTGCGGGTTCGTTCCGTAGCGGAGGTCATTGACCTTCACATAGGTTCTGCCGTTGATCACGATTTCTTCTGCAAAATTGCCTGTATTTGCGGTGAGATAAGCATTTCTGCCAAGTTTTGCTGCCATTTTTCTTCTCCGGGGCTTTAAAGTTCATACTGTTTGTGTTATATTATATATGCAACTCCATAAGATACATTCAAAAAGCCGTTTTGGCAAACGGATTTCAGGCAAAAAGCATGAAAAAGAAAGAAAATAAAGGTTTTTTTATCAGTCTTGAAGGCGGCGAAGGCTGCGGCAAGAGTACCCAGCTCAATCTGCTGGCAGAGGCTCTCCGGATCATGTTTCCCGGCAGAGAAGTTATCGCCACCCGTTCCCCCGGCGGAACTGCCGTTGCAGAAAAGATCCGTTCCGTTCTGAAAGAAAAGACGGAAAGCGAAGAAATCATTCCGGCAACGGAATTGCTGCTTTTCGGTGCCTGCCACGCACAGATGGTTCATAATCTGATCGATCCCGCCATGGAACGGGGAGCGATCCTCATTACAGACCGTTTTTATGATTCCACCATCGTTTATCAGGGATATGCCCGGGGACTTGACCGGAAAAATATCAATTGGATCAATGATTTTGCCTGCAATCACACCAAGCCGGATCTGACCTTGCTTCTGGATTTGAGTCCGGAACAGGGATCCGCCCGGACACACGCACGCGCCGCCGTGGAAAATGACCGGTTCGACTCC
>JAGAPM010000305.1 GCA_017623265.1 Lentisphaeria bacterium
ATTGGCAAAATCGATCCTGGTGATCCCCGCCTCGTTCAGGGCGGTGCGGATGGCATTTTCCAGTTCCACCCCGGAGCCTTCCGGCTGAGTGATGTGGAACGCATCGGCAGTTTTTCCGGCTCCGGCAAGCTCGAATCCGGGCTTGATCCCCCGTTTTTCCGCGGCTGCAGGATCTTCCAGGATCACAACGCTGGCACCATCTCCCAGATTCAGTCCACTGCGGTTGGCATCGAAGGGCATACAGGGATGATCGGAGCAGACACGCAGGGCATTGAAGCCGTTATATGCCACTTTGCTGACGCTGTCGCAGCCGCCTGCAATGACCAGATCGCAAACGCCGGTCTTGAGCCAGTTCAACCCGAGCAGGGCGGCATCGGCGCCGGAGGCGCAGGCATTGGATATGGTGATCGCCGGACCGTTTACTCCCAGATAGTTCCGCAGAAATTCTGCCGGGATCCCTTCGATATAATCCAGCAGGGCTTGTCCGTCTTCCGGTATGGTACCGCTGCGGAGCTGTTCATAAAACGGGATGTTGTCCAACTGGCACGCCACGGTGGTCCCGATAGCGATCCCCACCTTCCGGTCTTTTAGATCTTCCTTCGTAAGTCCCGCATCTGCAAGGGCTTCTTCCAGAGCGGAGAGCAGAAATGTCAGGGGAACCCGACGGTCGGATTGCGTTGGAAGTTCAAAAACGGGCTTGGAAAGGGCAGTTTTGATCCGGTGTGGGACATCCGGCAGACGGGGCGATTGTGAAAACAGATTTTCCGCCGTCTCTGCTGCATTGTTCCCCAAAGCGGAGAAAAGACCGATCCCGCTGATCCCTGCGCGTGCCATAAACAGTTCGCCTTGAGTTACTTTGTGCGTTTTGATTCGATGAAGTCCGCCAGCGTTGCGAAGGTGGCGAAGATTTCCCGTTTTCCTTCCACTTCCGCCTGCGGGATCCCGTATTTACGCTGCATGAGGATCACGATTTCCACAGCATCAAGGGAATCCAGCCCCAGACCTTCTTTGAACAGGGGTTCTTCATCTTTTACATCGTCTGCGGTTTTGTCCAGAAGCTGGAGCCAGTCGATCAAATTTTCTTTCAGTTCCTGACGGAACGCTGCTTTCTGTTCGTCCATTGTCATTTCTCCATATATCGTTTCTTGTTTGTTCTATTATAGCATAAAAACAGGATTTTACAACTTGCTTGCGGATTCTTTTCTCAATTCTTCTCATTCCCGAACCGGAAGAACGAGTACGGCTGCTGTTGAACGGCATCTTCCAGAATTTTTGCATAAGCGATTGCGCCGGCTTTCAGGTCTTCTGTTTTCGGTTTCCGGTCTCCGGCAGACGGCAGAACGATCGGCTTGCTGTAGCGCAGGACCAGCTGCAGCGGTTTCTCCTGCAGGAACACCAGAACCGGGATCACTGGTTTTCCGCATCGGGCGGCGAGCTGCCACGGGGAGAGCGGCAGTTCCAATTCGCCGGAAAGGAATGGAACGGAGATTGCCGGAGCACCGTCCACGGCGCGGTCTCCCATGATGATGACGGTTTCTTCCCGTTCGAGGGCATCGGCGGCATCCAGGATTCCACCGGCGAAACCTTCGGTGGAGATCACGCGGAATTGCCGGTCGCCGCCGAGCGCGAGAAATTTATCCAGATTTCCATTTTTATCGGGGCGCGCCATGATATTGGCAGTATGTCCGGGCGTACCGAGAAGCGTCATTGCACTCTGCCAGCAACCGAAATGGGCAAGCACGAGGATCTGCCCCCGATCTGCCTGAAGATCGTCTCTGCCTTCCTCCCGGATTTGGATCTTCCTGCCAAGACCGCTGCGATATGAGATGATCAGCCCCTTCGCCAGTTCATAGATCAGACGGTGAAAATGTTTTTTCTTTGTCCCGTCCTGCGGAAAACGCAGCATGAGATAAGGCAGCGCCGCCTTGTGTGCGGTGCGGTCGAACACAGCATAGAACCAGGTGACGATCCATGCGCAGAACAGGGATAGACGGTATCCGCCGCAGAACAGCAGAACCTTGAAGAAGCCGATCCCAAGCCAGTTGCCCCGTTTGGCGCTCAGATTCGGAGCGGACTCTTCTTTCTTCCGCTGAAACAGTGCTGCAAGTGCGTACACGATCCCGTAAATCAGTACCGCCCATAATGGCGCAAGAACCAGACTTCCCAGCAGCCATTCCCAGACACGGTGGTGCATTTCATAAACGCAAGTCTTCATGGAAAATTCTGTCCACCAGTGACCGTTCCGCAGAAAATAACCGAGCTGGATGCAGAGAAACGGAGAGAGCGGCGGCATGAAAAGATTCTGGATCGCCAGTGCCATCACCTTGTTCAAACGCAGTTTGATGCAGAGATACAGGATCACCAGCATGTGAACGCCGATCAGCGGCAGAACTGCAAGAAATGTCCCGACTGCCGCAGAAAGCGCAAGACCGGAGGGCGTGGCATCCTCTTTCAGCAGTTTTTGAATGAATTGCAGCGGATGACGCAGTATCTCACGATAGTGTTTATCCTCCTGCCGGACCAGTTTCCCGTGGGGAATGGGCAGCAGATGCCGCATGACAAGATAACTGTGCAGCAGGGAAAGGCGGAAATTATCTTTCCACGGGTGAAAATGGGTGATCCGTTTCTCGTAGGTGACACTGATGGGAACCTCCAACAGTTTGTAGCCTGCCCACAGCAGTTTTACCAGAATCTCGATCTCAAAGTTGTAACGCACACAATGAAGCTGCAGTTGAGAGAAGGGCTTGACCGGATACGCACGGAATCCGCTCTGGGTGTCATCGCAGCGGATACCGGTTTCCAGCCGGCACCAGAAATTGGAGAATTTCCGCCCGAAACGGCTGGAACCGGGGACTTCCACAGAGTCGAAATCCCGACAGCCTACAATGACGCAATCGCTGTTTTCTTCCAGCAATGCGGTGAAACGGGGCAGTTCATCCGGATTGTGCTGACCGTCCGCATCGATGACGATCATGTAATCGAATCCGGCTTTTTCCAGTTCAGCGGCGGCGGTCCGCAGAGCTGCACCTTTCCCCTGATTCCGCTCATGACGGATCAGGCGCACACCCAATGCTGCGGCACGTTCTTCAAAATTTTCCGGTTCGGCGCTGCTGCCGTCATCCACGATCCAGACCGTTTCCAAGTACTGTTTTGCCCGTTCCGCTACGGAAAGAACCGTTTTCGGATGATTGTAATGGGGAATGACACATGCAATCTTCATGCCTGTTTCTCCAGATGGAAAAAGAGTTCTTCCAGCGTAGTGCAGTCCGGCAGATCTTCATCCGGCAGAGTTGTGTCGACCAGCAGCATACAGGCGGAACATTCGCCGATCTCGCCGATGAGATAGAGCCCGGCAGGACGTCCTTTCAGCAGCCGGAACAATGCCCGGGTGGACTGTTCGGTCTGCAGGTAAGAAGCTGGACCGTGACAATTCAATGCGATCGCCGCTTCGCAATAAGGGATTGAGGGCAATGTGGCAACGAAAAGTCCGCCTCTGCCCGCTTCGTGTCCGTTTGCGGTGAAATCCTGCCAATACCGGAGATTTTCTGCGGTGCAGCCCCGTCCGTTCCAGCCGAAGACACCGGTGTTTCCCGGAAGATCTCTGCCGTGATCTCCGGCAGTGAACATGGCGGCAAGAAGGGAGTAACGGACAGCAACGCTGCCCCGCCCGAAGTCATCCAGATCGCCTTCCGGGATGAAGTCCAGACTCTGCAAATGCAGACGCAGTTCGTTCAGATTTTTGAAGGATGGCGTATGATATTTCCGGTTCAGCAGTCTTGCCGAATTTTCCGGATCAATGTAAGTGCCGGCAATAATCTTCATTGTGCTGCCTCCAGAATCAGGGCGCTGTTCAGTCCGCCGAAACCCACATTCAGCGTGAGCAGACGGCGTGACAGCAGTTGTTGGCTTTGATTCGATACCGCTGCAACTGCCGGTTCCTGCAGGTTTGCCTGCGGCGGCATCATGCCCCGGCGGGAAAATTCCAGCCCGAAGATGATCTGCAATACTCCGGTCGCCCCCAGGGTATGCCCCAGATTCCCCTTCAGGGAGTAGAGCGGCGGAATGGTGCCGGAAAAAACTGCATTCAGGGCGTTGATTTCGGCAAGATCGTTGTAAACCGTGCCGGTTCCGTGACCGATCACTCCACCGATGATACCTTGTCCGTCCATCGCAGAAAGGATCGCCTGTTTCAGGATCGTTCCCCCCAGATCGGGGGCAGTGATATGGGCGGCATCGCAGCTTTCCGCCGCACCGAGAATGGCATCCGTTCCGGGGGTGTATGCGGTCAGCAGAATGGCTCCGGCGGCTTCGCCAAGCACGAGTCCATCCCGCTTCTTATCGTAAGGTCGGCAGATCGTTTTTGAGACAGCTCCCAGCGCCGTGAAACCGGAAGTCACAAATTCACTGGCAATATCACACCCCACCACCAGTGCATGGGAACAGTTCCCGGCATGGATCTGTTCCAATGCAAAGCTGACTGCCATCTGACCGGAGGCGCAGGCGGCGGAAACGAGGGTCGCCTGTTTCAGTCCGAAGATCTGTTTCGCTTCTCCCAGCAGTGCGGTGGAGGTGTCGCAACTGTTGCCCTGTTCCAACAGATCGATCGCCCCGACCGTGGTGGAGAGAAAGAGCGGTGTTTCCGGCGGGATCGGGAACTCGATGGCATCCTTCAGTTTCCGGAGCAGACGGAATGCACGGCTGGAGCCGTCATTTTTATCCAGATCCGGATCGATTCCGGCAAGCAGACCTTTGCTGTCGTAATGACCGGGCGTACGGAACGTGTTTTTGCCCTCAAAAAATGCGGTGCAGTTCGTTGCTGTTCCGGTCCCGAACGGGGTGGCAACAGCAGTCCCCGCAATGCTTGCCCGTTGCGTATCAGCCATGGAATTCACCCCGTTTCCAGCGTTCCTGCATTTCTGCCACGATCGGTGGCGCAAATAGGAATGGTGCATGACTGGTCAGATCGTAGAACATTTGTACGGTATAGCCGGTGGCACAGATCCTGCCATCGGATCCGGTCACGGTGTAAGCAATGTCCAGCCGGGCACCTTCGTTCCAGAACAGTTCCGCCCGGACGGTGAACGCTTCATCCAGCATCAGCGGGGAATGATAATCCACATGACACTGTACCATGGGGGCGCCCACATTGACATCGGCATAATTCTGGAATCCGAGCCCGATTTTCTGCATCAGTTCGGTATGAGCCGCCTCAAAAAAACGGGGATAGTTTCCGTGCCATGCGATCGCCATGGCATCCACTTCACTGAACGCAAGACGCCGCTTCACTTCTACTGCGATCGGCTCCGGCATACCCGGTTCCGTGCTGAAATAATGTTTGCTCCGCCGTTTTTTCATCGTGCCACCAATCTCGCTTTGATCCGGCAGGCAGGTTCCCCATCGGAAAGAATATCCGCCTGTACGCAGATCGGATCATTTTCTATGTCCAGGATCTTTATCCGGCAGGTCCCGGTCATTTCTGCCAGCAGGGGTTTCCGGAAACGGCATTGATCGATCCCCGCCAGTGTCAGTTCCCGACCGAGGATCTGTTGAAGGTGAATACGGACCCACTGGAAAATACATACGCCGGGAACCACCGGATTCCCCTCAAAATGTCCGTCAAAACCGGGATAGTTCCGATCAAAAAAAATTGTGCTTTCGGAAAGACCTTCCCCCGTGCTTCTGCAATTTTGCAGACGGGTCTGAAGTGCCTGCGCAAGCATGGAGTCATTGCTGTTCATTTCTGCGGACCTCCTGTCACCGTGTTCACTCCGGAGAGTCGGAGTGTATAATATTGTTCAAAATTTTCGTAAATCACATTGTTTCCGCCGTTTTCCATCCGGCATGCCCATTTCCGGAAGGGAAACATGCCACATCTGCGCACGAGTGTATCGCCTGCCAGTTCCCATTTTATCTGATCTTCTGTACGCAAAAGAATGGTTTCTCCATCCTGAACGGCGAGCGCTCCGGCAGGGTTCAGCAGAAAGATCCGTTTCAGATCTGTTTGGATATTCCGGAACAGATGCTTTGCATTTTCCGGGATACCGTTCCCGAGAACAAGTCCCTGATCTGATGTCCGGAAAAGCAATGTCCCAGCCGGCAGGACCCCCGCCGCTTTGACCGAACCAGTGGAAGGATCCAGTTCAAATGCCAGGATCGCTGTCAGTTCGTTTCCAAAGATCTCCCATACCGCATTTGCACGGATTTTATACGGCGCATCCTGCGGATAGACTGCAACTGCCTTCAAAACCTGTTCCTTCTGTTCAAAATCGTTCAGCGGAATATGGGGTGAACTGCAGGCTGTCAGAAGAAAACAGGGCAGCAGCAGAAGAATGAACTTCGTTTTTTTTCCGCCCTTGAAACCTGCCAGCAGCGGAACAAGATAAAGTCCGCAGAAACAAGCGGAGGCGATTCCAAGTGAAAGAACGATTCCCGTGCCGGAAAGAACCGGATGACGGGAGAAGATCAGCGCCCCTGCGCCCGCAACCGTGGTTGCGGTAGAAAGCAGTACGGAACGGCGGATCGAAAGATTTTCCGGCGTCTTCAGCTGATGGACCGCATATACACCGTAGTCGATGGCAAGTCCGGCGAGCAGCACCAGCGCAAATCCGGCTGCGGCATTGGCTTTGAAACCGGTCACGGCACCCAGTGTCCCCAGAAGGGAAAAAGAGAAAAGGATCGGCATCATGGCAAGCAGAACGGAACGCAGATCCCGGAACACCAGCCATGCCAACAGGAACGAGCCGGCAATACTGCAGCACAGCAGCACAAAGAAGCGGCTGCCGAAGTCCTGACGGATCTGCTGGCTGAACGCTTCCCGGGAGATGATGGCGCAGTCCGGCATGTCACGCAATACTTCCCGTGCAGCAGCAATGTTTTCCGGCGTTTCTTCCATCATGGCGAGGGCGGTCGAACCGTTTGAGCGCTCTTTGATCATTTTCTGTTCGATGTACCGGAAAAATTCCGGCTTTTCCCCGTTCCCTGTACGCAGCGCTGCAAAAAACGGATCGAAAAACTTCAACGGCATTTTTTGTGCCTGAAGAGCTGATTTTGTCTGTCCTTCCAGCTTTTGTAATGCTGCAAGCGTTTCCGGCTGGCACCATTTCTCCCGCAGTTCCGCCTGACGCTTTTCCGAGGGCAGGGGCGGCATGGCAAGAGGGATCCCACGCTCCGACAGTGCCGCATGGATCACTTCCAGTTTCTGCAGTGCATTTTCGCCGCTTGTAAAGTCCGTTGCAGCAATGAGGGCTGTACGGACCTCCGGATCTCGCCATGCTGAATTGAAATCCTGTTCCGCTTCAAGGATTTCTGCCGGTGTCCCATCCAGTGATTCCGCACTCAGATCAAGACGCAGATTCGGCAGCAGGGTGGCGGTCACGATCAGAAGAAAGATCAACATGCCCCAGGCGGCATGTGCATATTTCGGATCTGGCATCGGCAGCGAAAAATTACCTTCCCCTCCGGAACCGGTGATATCCGGCAGCAGAGCGGGCAGGAAAAACAGTGCCAGCAGCGCACTGAATAGCAGGGAAAGTCCGGCAAAGACTGCCAGCTGCATGTATGCCTCGATCCCCGTGAATGCCAGAAAGAAAAAGACCAGGGCTGAGGTCGACATGGAAAGCAGAAGCGGCGCCGCCAGACCGGCAGCGTTCCGTACCTTGTTCCCCGGCTCTTTGCAGACCGAGTAAATGTGGATCCCCTGGTCGATGGCGAGTCCCACAATACAGCTGCCCAGCCCCACTACGTACAGGCAGATCTCATCGAAGAACAGAGCCGTGATCCCCAATGCCGGAGCGGATGCGATCAACGGGATCGCAGGAATCCAAAGCGCCCGCAGATCCCGGCGGTAGAAAAAGAGAAAGATCAGCACAAAAAAGACCACGGAAAGGATCCCCGCCACAGTGGCATCCCGTTTCAAGACACTTTCATTGCCGAGTGTGTGATTGCAGCCGGAGATGATCCGGTAGGAAAGTCCTTCCGGCAGCGGGGAAAGTGCCTGTTCCACTGCCGCATAAAGAGTCCGCACAGCATCCGCATCCCCGATGGGAATATCCGTTTCAAAAAGGATCATTGCCCGTTTCTTTTCCGGATCAGCAAAATATGGCAGATCCGGCGCAAAACGCATGGCTCCCAGTTCGTTCAAACGGGTGAGATTCTGCAGTAGTCCCTGAATCATGACGGGATATGCCCGTTTTCGCAGGGCTTTTACATCACACATCGGCAGTGCCAGTTGCTTCTGTGCATCCCGTACAGCCTGATCCGGATCGCAGAGAGGTAACACATCAGCCGGATCCTGCGTGGACATGATCAGTCCGGAAAGATCCGGCATGGTCATGGCGTTGGAACGGTAACGGAAAACCACCTGCCGGATTTGAGGCAGAGCGCTCAGCTTTGTTGCGGAAGAGTCCAGATAATTTTCAAAATCCACCACATTTTTGCCTTCGCTGCAGAGAAATTCCAGCTGAACCGTGTCGGCAAGATGACTCCGGTTCAGGAGCCGGAATGTCTTGCCGGTTTCTCCGGACGCGGGGAAAAGATGGTGCAGTTCATTGGTGTAACGGGTGAAAAAAAGGAACAGCAGGGAAACAAGCACGCACACAGCCACAAGACCGGAAACGATCCATTTGTGGCGGATCGTGTAAGAAATGGACTGTTCAAAAAATCGTTTCATTGTTCCGGCGGCAGTTTCCAGAGCGTTGCCGGAAGAACCGGATCGATCTTGATATTGTGATAGAGAATTTCCAGACGATCCCCGCTTTTTTCCCGGATCTCCACCTTTTTCACGGCGGCGAAGTCCTGCCGGAACGTGATCTGCAGCGTTTGGACCCAGTCAGCAAGCAGGGGGTCTGCCGGCGTCAGTTCCAGAATATACGGCGTGATTTCTTTGATCTGAAACCGTTTCTGCAATTTTTCCGGATCGCCCGTGAAAGAATCGGTAAAACATTCCCGGATCAGTTTCAGCCAGGGAAACTTTTTCCCATCCAGTGTGATCAGTTTTTTGGTTTCACAGTCGTAATTCTGCAGACTTTCCTGCCCGATGATGGTGATCGTCCGGACCGGAGAATCTGCCTGCCAGCGCAATCTGCCGTCTTTTTCATAAACCATGCTGCCGGTGATCCTGACCTGCATATCCAGATCGGCGATCGTCCGGATCTGGGTGTAATCTGCAGATGTGACCTTTACCTTTTTCAGTGGTGCGAGACGCTCCGCCAGGGGTTGGGCGGCAGGAAGGGAAACGCATAACAGAAGAAAGAAAACGGTCAGGATCAGAGTTCGCATATCGAAAGTTCTCCCGTGGCGCAGATGGTGTCACCGGACGCCCGTTTGACTTTGAAATCCAGCGTATGGTAGTTATCGATCTGACCCGATTCCCGGATGCAGATATGCAGCAGATCCCCGCTCCGTACCGGTTCAAGAAAACGGATGCTGCGGACACCGGTCAACATCCCCCCAAGATCGTGATCATTCTTCTCAAAGCCGGTAATGACGGCACATGCCTGTGCCACGATCTCCGGCAGCGCTTCGTTATCCAGAATCCCGTCAACATTCAGAAAACGGTTATCCGGTTTGATCTCCGATTCCACCACACTCCACTCCGCAAACTCGATCAACCGGTCCACCATGGTCATCGGTGGACGGTGTGGGATCCATTGCTGTGCATCGCAGGGGATGGGCGGTTTCTGCCGCAGCAGTTCACTGTTGTTCCAGCAGAGCGGATCGGAGGCAAGGTAATCGCCGGTAAGCTGATACGCCGCACCGCGGCAGCCGTAACAGCTTTCTGCTTTTTCGCAAGTTTTACACGGACCTTTGATCGTGGACCGGAAATCCCGCAGTTTCTGCAGCACCACACTGGTCTGGACGATCGTTGCCAGATCCTGTTCGTACACATTACCGATCTTCACGGTCAGCCCCACGCAGGGGATCACATTCCCATTAGCGCACACCACTGCCGAGAACTGATGACGCATACATTTCGAGCCCACCAGCGGCGGCTGCGGTTCCCAGTCATACCCCTGTTCCCGGTCGAAAACGGCGATCTCCTCAAAAATCTCTTTCAACCGTGCCGGTTCCACTTCCAACTGCCGGTTCTCCAGTAATCTGCCTTGCGGTGTCAGAATTTCCAGATAAGGCTTGATCCCGTTCCGGCGCAGATATTTCCACAGATCCACCACCTCTTTTTCGTTGGCGGAACAAATGACGGAACTGGCGACCAGTGTATTGGAATCAAAGCCCGCTTCTTTGAGCAGCGCAATGGCGTTCAGGGCTTTATCCAGCGCACCTTTCACACCGGTCAGTTCTTCCTGGATCTGCGGGTTCAAGGTGTTCAGTTTGACCACGATCCGGCAGCCGTATTCGTGAAAAAATTCTGCCCATTCCTTTGTCATCAGGGCGGCATTGGTAAAGATTTCTGCCACCATGCCGAGGCTGGTGATCAGTTTGATCTTTTCCTTCAGTTCCGGATAAAACATAGGTTCGCCGCCCAGGATCA
>JAGAPM010000306.1 GCA_017623265.1 Lentisphaeria bacterium
CCTCCGATGTGGGATGCGAGAGTCCTTTGAACAGATCTCCCATGCGTTTCAGAAAAGATTTGCTGCCGGAGGGGGTCGGCTGTATGCCATGATCCGTATCTGATCCCGGATCAAATGGTGGAACTTCTGAAACAGGGCCATCCTTTGCAGAACCGGACAACGGCTTCACAGGCGGCACAGGGTCATCCTTTGTAGAACCGAATAACGGCTTCACGGGCGAAACAGGGGAGGCGCTCTGTCTTCTATTACCAACTGCAGAAACAATTCCTTTGAGATCCATCCAGACAATCAATATGAGCGGAAACACGATCAACGCCAGAGAAATAATCAGAGTTCCGACCTCATTGATCAAACGGCGCAACAGTCCGGCAGGAATCTGCCCGGGGACTTCCGGAGCGCTGAAAAGCTGACCAAGCAAACCGCCACTGAGTGCCGAGTTTTTTACGAGAATATCCTCATAATTTCTACCAAGCCCGAGTCTATCCGTCCACTGCAGCAGAGCTTCGTTACCGGGATACAACCCGTAAAGGAAAGCCAAACCGAATGCCAGCATTAAAAATGCCCAGAAATATCCCGTATTCCGTTTTAAGGGATAAGGCAGAAAACTCCGGATAACCGACACTCCGGCAAGGATCAGCAAAGGATAAACTGCCAATCCGAATGTAAAAAACAGCGCTCGCGCCGTATAAGCACCGCACAAACCGATCCAATTCTGTAACGGTGCGACCGAACCGCCCGCAAGCACGGCAATATCTTCAGCAGAATGGGAAATAACCGCAAATACAAGCAAAATAAAAAGTACCAGATAAAAAATATCCCGTTTGCGGAATCTCCGGTTCTGCGCCCCTGTATCCGATTCCATGATCCTTTTCCTTTCCTCAAAATCACATCAGCGTCATAACGTGAAACATAGCACACATTAAGATTTATACAAGATAAATTTTAAAGAAAAAGGGATTTTTTTATGCCTCTGAATTTTTTCTTCCGTAGGACCGGTCAATGATCTTTCCGGCAAGCCATGTAACCCAGAAACCGGGTAATGTACATACCATGACCCAAAGGAAAAAGAGCTGGTATTTTGTCCAACCGCAGGGGATCCACTGTGTGATATTTTCTGCAATCCAGCCGGAAGGCATACCGGGCAAACGCAATCCGACAATCATAAATACGGTCATCAATGCAAAGTGGCTGGTCTTATATTCATCCTTGCTTGTAGATGCGAACCAGACCATAAACAGCATATAACCGGCGAATCCGAATCCGTAACCAAACTGTTCCACGGCAATACAAGTCCCGGTCAATAAGTTCGGAACAGCTCCCTGCCAAAATGCAAGCAGAACATACAGCAGATCCGGAACATTGATCGCCAAAACCATCGGCAACAACATTCTGCCAAGACCGAATCTGCCGCAAAGAAAGCCGGCGATCACACCACCGGTAAGCATCATGGTCACACCATACACTCCGACCATACTGCCATATTGCACCTTGCTCAATGCCAAACCATCATCGCTCAAAAGAAAGAGACGGGACATAACACTGAGTTGGGCTTCCCCAAGCCGGTACAGCAGCAGAAACAACAGGGCAATCCAGACATGTTTCTTCCGGAAAAAAGCAAGAAAAACAGCCGCAAAGTCTTTCCCGATGCCGGAAAATGAAAATTGTTTCGGCATATCCGATGCAGGGTGCGGCATAAAGATCCCGCTCCAGAGCGCCAGCAGAAAAAGACTTGCCGCTACACCGGTAAGAGTCAGACACCATGCAGTATCAAGACGGCATTTTTCCGTTCCTGTCAACCATCCGGCAAGAATAATAAACCCTCCGCTGCCGACGACTGCTGCAATTCTGTTGAACACACTCCGTAAGCCGGAATAAACTGCCTGCCGGTGATCATCCAAAGCGAGAATGTAAAAACCATCAGCAGCAATGTCGTGTACGCCGGATGTCAGAGATGCCAGAAAAAAGATCAGGATCAACCACGGAAGCGGATCGGAAAATTTGCATGCAAAAGCAGAGAAGAGAAACAATCCAGCCAATGAAAGCTGTCCGGTAAAAATCCAACTTCTGCGACGCGATACAGAGTCCACGACCGGAGCGCAGAAGATCTTAATCAGCAGAAGAGGAAGCAAGCCGAGAAAATTTGACCAGAAAGCGACGGCAGAATCAATCATACCGAATTCCTTGAACAGGATGATGGAAACCTCAGCAATAATAACTGCCGGCAATCCCTGGGCAAAATACAGCGGCGGCAGCCAGCAAAGAACCGGTTTTTCTCGTTTTTCCATCATGTCAACACACCTTCAACGCCGCTTCGAGTGCTTCTTTTAAGCGGGTCGCCGGCAATCCGACGACATTGTCATAATCCCCCGAGATTTTTTTTATGATCATCTCCCCATGATCCTGAATAGCGTATGAGCCGGCCTTATCCAACACCGGAACAAGAGCCGTATATTCCTCTGCAACCGCCCGCTCAAAAGGCAGGAACTCCACGGTACTGGTCTCTGCAAAACGAATCAACAGATTCACTGCCCTGCAACAGATGCATACCCCTGTGGTAACAAAATGACTTTTGCCGGAAAGACGACACAATGTACATACGGCGTCTTCCCGATCCCGGGGCTTTCCAATTGCTTCATGTTCAAATTCGATCAGAGTATCGGCACCAATAACGAAAGCATCCGGATGCAATTCCGCCACTGCATGCGCTTTCCGGCCTGCATTTTCCAATGCAAGGCGACAAACATTTACTCCCCCCGGAGCCAATTCATCCGCAGAAGAAGGAACGATTTCAAAAACCGGAAAGCCCGCCTTCGCCAGCAACTCTTTTCTTCTGGGGGAAGCGGAAGCAAGAATGATCCTCCGTGCCGTCATTTTCTGCTTACCAGTGAAAGCTTGCCAGCAGTTCGGGGATATCTGTAACAGCAGTTCCAGCTTTTCCGACAACGATCCCGGCTGCATGATTGGCGATTTCCGCCGCTTCTTCGCCGGTAGTACCGGCTGCCATACAGAGAGTATAGGTAGCGATCACAGTGTCGCCCGCACCGCAGACGTCATAAACTTCCTTGGCGAGGGTGGGGATCACAAAGATCGAGTCCGGCTGTTCCCGTTTGAAGAGAGCCATCCCCTGATGACTCAATGTGATAAGCAGAGAATCCGGGATCCAGTTTTCCATAACTCTGGCAGCAACTTTTCTCAGGATATGATCCTCCTCCACCACATCTTCCGGCTCGGTCCAGTAATGTTCTGCCAGATCAAAGGCTTCAGCCCGGTTCGGAGTCATCAGGGAAAGTCCCCGTACCTTCATATCATGTCCCGGATGCGGATCGAGAGAGGTATAAACACCATATTCACGGGCGGTATCTGCAATCACCTGAAGCATATCCCGTTCCAACAGTCCCTTGGCATAATCCTCCAGAATCAAGGCATCGATCTCACGGTTTTTGATTTTGGAACAAATCTTTTCCACCAATACATTACGCACTTCTTCAGCGACCGGTTCGGTATCTTCAAAATCCATGCGGACAACCTGTTGACTGCTGGCGATAACACGCTGTTTCACGGTTGTACGCCGTTCCGGAACGGCAAGGACGCCATCTGTATTAACTCCGCCACAGTTCAGCAGAGAACAGAGTTCTTCGCCATCCCAATCCTGCCCCACAATTCCGAATGCAAAAACATCTTTTACTCCGAGACTGGTCAGATTACGCATCACATTCGCTGCGCCGCCAAGCCGGACTTCAGATTTGCGGACATGCAGCACCGGAACCGGAGCTTCCTGAGAAAGGCGGGACGCCGTTCCGGAAACATAACGGTCCAGCATCAAATCTCCAAGCACTGCGATCCGGACAGCTTTTGTTTTTTCAATGATCACATTCAAGCGGTCTGCGGAAATACTCATTGTGAAATTGTCTCCTGTTCCTGAATGCGTTTTTCGAGCATTCGTACATATTTTTTCTGATCAATCTTTTCCCGACGCAGATAATATTGCGGTTTTCCTGCCGTCCAACGCTGCAGCATAAAGTCAAACATCCGGAAACGCTGAGCGAGTTCCGACACCTGTGCCAGATCCAAGCCATCCCTGTGTTCACGGGTATAAAGCATCAAACGTTCGAAAGCACTTTTTGTCATTTGCAGTTCACCTTCAGCGAGTTCATCAGGCATTTTCACTTTCGGCAGGGCGGACCGCAATTTATCGATATCCCGTAACATTTTATCGCGCGCCATGTTGTATGCAAGAGCCTCTCCTTCCCGGAGCTGCACCGGCAAAAACACGATCAGATACACCTGAAGCAGGATCACAATCAGAAACAATCCGATTGCGATCCCGGTCACAATATCCGGCTTGCGCTTACAGGAAAAATACTGCTTCAGATCTTTTTTTCCGGTCGCCATACTCAACACCTCGCCGGGATTCGCTTACTGCTGTTCCCAAGGCAACTGCCAGTCACCCCGTTCGTACAGGGAATAAAGCGCAACAGCCACGCCGGAGTATTCACCAATCTTGGTATCCAGTTTACTGGTCACGATGGAGCAAACGCTGTTCATCTGTTTCCAGGAATACTTTCCAACCCGTTCCAGCAACGGCTTCATGAAGAGATCACCGGTCCGCAGAGCAATCGTACCGAGGGCAATGATTTCGGGATTGAAAATATTCATGAGCATACCCATTGCCTGAGCATTGCGCTCGATCATATCATCCCACACCTTGCAGGCATATTCATCACCTTCGCGCACGGCGATTTCCAGAGCACGCATATCGATTTTATCCACATCGCCGCCGGCAGCTCTCATGATAGCAGATTCAGGCTTATCTTTCAGCTCTTCCTGCAATCTCTGGGCAATTGCCTTACCGCCACAGAATGCTTCATAGTCGCCACGCAGACCGCAGTTGCAAACGGGTCCGTTCACATCCAGCACCATGTGTCCGACTTCGCCGCCATAGTTTTCCTTGCCGCGGAGCAGTCTGCCGTTGGCAATGATCCCGGCACCGATCCCGGTACTCATCGTGAGATACAACATATTCTGTGTGTTCTGACCGGCACCGAAAATCCATTCTGCCAGACCGGCGGCATTCGCATCATTGTCAAAAAACGCTTCCACACCGAAAGCTTCTGCGAGATAGTCCCGGATTGCAACATGCTTCCAAAGTTTCATGTTGAAAGGTCCGAGAATGATCCCCTTTTCAAAATCCATGGGAGAGGGGGAACCGATGCCGATTGCACGCAATTCACTTTCTGCAATGCCTGTATCAGCAAGCAGTTTCTTACCGGCAGCAACAAGCTCGGGAAGAACTTCTGCAGGGTCCCGGTCCTGATTGCCCACCCGGGTGGAGCCGATCAGCTTGCCGTCACTGGTGCCAAGACAGATTGCGATCTTGGTTCCCCCGATGTCAAATCCCAACACATAAAACGGTTTTTCCATGTTTCTTAACTCCTTGACTTAATCTTAATGTTTTTTTATCAAATATTTTTACAATATACATTGACTTTTGCCAAAGGGCAAAGTATTTTTAGAAAAAAGAAGCTTTTTTTTGAAAAAAATAAACTTTGAAGGGTAAAAAATGAACATACTTACTATTTTTTCGCCGGTTCTCGCTTCTGACAGCGGGTTGCTTTATGCATTTTCGCACAGTGATTTTCTGGGACAACTCATTTGTATCGTCCTCTTCATATTTTCCATCTTCACCTGGATTGTCATGATCAACAAATACTGCAGCATGCGAAAGCTGGAAGAAGCAAACAACCAGTTTCTCAAAGCATTCCGGGAAAAACCTTCTCCCCTTTCTCTGAATGAATCTTCCAAACTGGCATATTGTCCGCTTGCAGCAGTGTACCTCGGTGCCAAAAAGAGAATCGAAGCATTCCATCTCGTAGATAAAGGCACCAATACCCGCCGGGCACTCAGTGATGCCGAACTGGAAATTGTAAAATCCAACGTGGAACAGACGATTGAAGATCAGCTGGTCAAACTGGATAAAAGCATGATCTTTCTCCAGACTGCCGTCAGCGCCAGCCCGTTCCTCGGGCTTTTCGGTACAGTTTGGGGCATTACGATCGCCTTCACCAATCTGGCAAGCAAAGGAAAGGCCGATATCAGTACGCTTGCTCCGGGTGTTTCCGGGGCATTGCTTACCACGGTGATCGCCCTGATCGTGGCAATTCCGTCTCTGGTAGGATATAACATCATCACCGCATCCATCCGCAAAATGACCGTACAGCTGGACAACTTTGCGGAAGAGTTTCACTCCAGACTCAAGATCGAACAGATGGACAGCATTGCTGCCGCCTCAAATGAACAGCAATATTGAGGTGATACCATGGCAAGACGCCGCTTCAACTCATCTCCATACGATACGATCAATCTGACTCCGTTGATCGATACGTTGTTTTTTCTGCTCATCATCTTTATGATCACCGCTCCCCTGCTGGAATACACCATTGAAGTCGATCCGCCGGAAATGAATGCAGATCCACTCCCGAAAGATGCCGCAGACAATCAGAACCTCAAGACGATCAACCTTACTAAAGACGGGCATGTTATCTTCGATGAAAACACCATCACGCAAGATGAATGTATTATGAAACTGATGCCGTACCGGACAAACCCCGATTTCAAAATTTTTCTGCGGGCTGACCGGGAACTTTCTTATGGAAAAGTAATCGCATTTCTTGCTAAAATGCACGGAAACGGATTCAAAAATGTCTCCCTTGTCACTACGGAGGAGGAACAGTGAGACTCTCCGATGCGGCACGATATATCCACTGCGGTCTGGATCCCTACGATGACAACACAATCAGCCGGAAACTGATTCTGACGGTCGTCATTGTCCATGCCCTGCTGGTTCCATTTTTGTGCCTGCTGACATGGCTTGATAATGAAAGGATGAAACGGAACGAAGTACCTGTTTCTCCAAAAGAAATCATTGTCCCGGTGGTGATGAATCTGCCCGGATCCAGTGCGCCGTTACCGGCTTCTGAAACACCGCAGCCCGCAGACAGCACAAAAAAAGTCTACCAGCCTCTCCCCCCCCTGCCGGAAATCGAACCGTTACCAGTATTGCCACCGCCACCGCCCCCGCAACCGAGACCGGAGATAAAACCCAAACCGCAACCAAAGCCGAAACCGCAGCCGCAGGTCAAACCAAAACCGCAACCCAAGCCGAAACCGCAGCCGCAGGTCAAACCGAAGCCTGAACCAAAAACTCCGTCTATTGAGGAACGAATCCGGGCGCAACGGGAAAAGAACAAAAATAAAACGGTCACCAGACAACGGGAATCTGAAGTTACCCGGAAAATACGGGAACAGGCAGAAAGACAGCGGATTGCCCGGGAACGCGCTGCCCGGGAAGCAGCGGAGAGAGCCGCTCGAGACCGGGCACAGGCTCTTGCCGATTTCCGGAGAGGAACACAAGGGATCGGCTCCGGCGTCGATGGAATTCTGGCAGACTCGAAAGACCGGGAATATCTGGGAAAACTCAAAGCATTCGTGGAACCGCGTTTCCGTCAACCTTCTGATGCCCAGCTGGGCAACCGGAAACCGGAGACGGTTGTGATGGTAACCATCGCATCGGATGGTCGGATATTGAACTGGAAAATCATCCAATCTTCCGGCAGCTCTGCCATGGATGAGGCAGTCCGCAATACCATGCGCAATCTGAAGGTCGTACCTGCCCCGCCCCGCGGCATGGAAATTCCGCTGACCTTCCGGGCAAAATAACCCTTTCCCGGCGCATATATATATAAAAAGTCGCTTTTTTCATATTTTCCTGTTGACTTTCATGGCTTCCGAGTGTAGATTAAGGGTAATCCTGTTATTTTTTCAGGAGAAATGTTCAAATTCAGCCAAAAATCAACATAAAACAACCGTCATAAGGAGAAACAAACCATGATGGCAGAAATCGCAAAAAATGCAAAACCGGGCATCGTACCGTGTCTTGACACCGACTTTGTTCCGGCAGTACTCTGGGACCGCGCTTTTCAGGCAGCTGTGAAGGCTTCCGGCAAAGCCGTGAACGTGAAGATCGTGATGGAACGAAACGATCAGAGTGCAAGCGTCTATGAAACGATTCTTTTCGGCGACGCAAACGAAGGTGAATTCCAGGCGAACCTGCGCCACGTGGAACGTCTCGTCAAGTCCATGTTCTGGATCTATGGCGGCTACAAAGTGACTATCGCCGGTGATCAGCGTGTTGCCGATGCCATGAAGGCGATCTATGATCTGCAGAACGGCGAACGCAAGTTCGACTCTGAAGTCATGGGCAACATCTACAGCAACCCGGTGGAAATCTGCTACACCCCGTACGAAAACGCTCCCGCAGCAAAGACCACCGCTCAGCCGCTGGGCAGACACCTGAACGGCTGCCGGATCGGTTTCGACCTGGGCGGTTCCGACCGTAAGGCCGCAGCCATGATCGACGGCGAAGTGGTCTTCTCCGAAGAAATCGCATGGGACCCCTACTTCCAGCAGGATCCTTCCTACCACAAGGAAGGTATTCTGGATTCTCTCAAGCGTGCGGCGGCTCACCTGCCCCGCGTGGATGCCATCGGCGGCTCCACTGCCGGTGTGATCGTCCAGAACCGCGTCCGCATTTCCTCCCTCTTCCGCGGCGTTCCCAAGCAGGACTTTGAAAGCAAAGTTGCAAACATCTTCCTGGATGTCGCCAAGGAAATGGGCGTTCCCTTTGAAATCGTCAATGACGGTGAAGTGACTGCCCTCGCCGGTTCCATGCAGCTGAACAGCAACAGCATTCTGGGCGTCTCCCTCGGCACCAGCATGGCTGGCGGCTATGTGAACCCGGATGGCAATATCACCGACTGGCTGAACGAACTGGCTTTCGTTCCCATTGACTACCGTGACGGCGCTCCCGCAGACGAATGGAGCGGCGACCTGGGATGCGGCGTGCAGTTCTTCTCCCAGCAGGGTATTGCCCGTCTGGCACCTCTCGCCGGCATTGAATTCCCCGCTGAAATGAAGTTCCCGGAACGCCTCATCGGTGTCCAGAAGCTCATGGAAGAAGGCGATCCCAGAGCCGAAAAGATCTACCGCAGCATCGGTGTTGCCTTCGGTTACACCATTGCCCGTTTCTGCGACTTCTACCCCGAAATCAAGAGTGTTCTCTTCCTCGGTCGTGTCACCTCCGGCAAGGGTGGCGACATCATCCAGGCGGAAGCTGAAAACGTCATCAAGACCCAGTTCCCCGAATACACGGTTGTCTTCGAGGTTCCGGATGAAAAGACAAAACGTCACGGTCAGGCGATTGCAGCAGCATCCCTCCCCATGGCATAATCTGAAAGCAAGGGAAACTGACTACTATGAAACCGACACTTGTTGTTCTTGCAGCCGGCATGGGTTCCCGTTACGGCGGGCTGAAGCAGATCGACCCCGTGGGTCCCAACGGTGAAATTATTCTGGACTATTCCATCTACGATGCCATCCGCGGCGGCTTTGGAAAAGTTGTCTTCATCATCCGCAAGGATATTGAAGCAGACTTCAAGGAAGTCGTTTCCAAGCGTTGGGAAGGCAAGATTGAACTGGATTATGTCTACCAGCAGTTGGATGCGATCCCCGCCCCCTTCACGGTTCCCGAAGGCAGAACAAAACCCTGGGGTACCGGCCACGCCGTTATGTGTGCTGCCGGCAAAGTCAACGAACCGTTTGCCGTGATCAATGCGGACGACTTCTATGGCAAAAGCGGCTTTGAACAGCTGGGCAAGGCCTTGAGCGAAAACACCGATCCCACCCAGTTCTACATGGTGGGCTTCCCCATCAAGAACACGCTTTCCGAGTTCGGCTCCGTCTCCCGCGGTATCTGTGAACTGGATGAAAACAACAACCTCAAAGAAGTCATTGAACGCACCAAGATTGAAGCCCTCGGCGGTGGCAGAGCAGTGTTTACCGATGACAACGGCGAAAAGGTCGAACTCTGCGGCGAAGAGATCTCCAGCATGAACTTCTGGGGCTTCATGCCCTCCCTGTTCGATGGCATGGGTGCCATGTTTGAAGAGTTCCTGAAGGAACGCGGCACGGAACTCAAGAGTGAATTCTACATTCCCTTCGTTGTGGCAGAAATGATCCATAACGGCAAAGCGAATGTGAAAGTTCTCCGCAGTGCAGACTCCTGGTTCGGCGTTACCTACCGGGAAGACAAACCCCGAGTTCAGGCAGACATCAAGGCGCTCATCGCCAAGGGTGTCTATCCGGAAAACCTTTTTGCATAAGGAAAAGTTATGAACGCAACGATCAAAGAAGTTTCTTCCCATTTTGACATTTGGGGCGATTTCCTGTGGTGCGAACGTTATGGTTCCGGCCATATCAACGATACTTATCTGGCTGTCTTCAATCAGGCAGGTCATCAGATCAAGTACATCGTTCAGCGCATCAACACCAATATCTTCAAACAGCCGGAACAGCTCATGGAAAACATCTCCCGTGTGCTGAACCACAGCAAGCTGAAACTCAAAGGCAGAAAAGATGCCACCCGCCGTGCCCTGACGATCGTCAATGCCAACGATGGCAAACCGTTCTTTGTGGATAGTGAAGGCAAATACTGGCGTGCTTATCTCTTCGTGGACCGTGCCCGTACCTATGACGTGCTGGAATCTCCGGAATTTGCATATCAGGCTGCCAAGGCATTCGGTTCTTTCCAGAAGCTCCTCGCTGACATCCCCGGCGAACGCCTCCACGAAACGATCCCCAACTTCCATAACACCCCCTCCCGACTGGCTGACTTTGACAAAGCGCTGGCGGCAGATGTGTGCGGCAGAGCGGAATCCGCCAAGGCGGAGATCGAGTTCCTTCAGAAGAACCGTGCCATGGCAAGCAAGCTGTTGGATCTCATGGCTGAAGGCAAGATCCCGGAACGGATCACCCACAACGATACCAAGATCAACAATGTGATGCTGGATGATGAAACCGGGGAAGGGATCTGCGTGATCGACCTGGATACCATCATGCCCGGTATCTCCCTCTACGACTTCGGTGACCTGGTCCGTACCAGCACCAGCCCCGCCGCAGAAGATGAAAAGGATCTCTCCAAGGTCTACGCCCGGATGGAAATGTTTGAAGCTCTCGCCCGCGGCTTCCTGGAAGGTGCAGGCGGATGCCTTACACCCGCTGAAATCGAAAACATGCCCTTCTCCGGCATGCTCATCACCTTCGAGATCGGTGTCCGCTTCCTGACAGACTATCTGGATGGCGACAAGTACTTCAAGACGAAACGGGAAGGACACAACCTCGACCGTTGCCGTACCCAGTTCAAGCTGGTCCAGAGCCTGCAGGAACAGGAAGATAAGATGAACGAAATCATGAAAGGTCTGGTTAAGTAATCATGACAAAGATCCTCGTTACCGGCGGTGCCGGCTTTATCGGCAGCCATATCGTTGAACGTTATCAGGGCAAAGCAGAGATCCGCGTGTTGGACAACCTGCGCTCCGGTTTCGTTGACAACATCAAGAACTTTGACTGCGAATTCATTCAGGGCGATATCACCAACCGTGATGATGTTGCCCGCGCCGTGGAAGGCGTGGACTATATCTTCCACCTCGCCGCCATGATCTCCGTGCCGGAATCCATGACCGAGATCCTGGAATGCAACCGCCTCAACAGCGTCGGTATGATCACCGTGCTGGAAGAAGCCGCCAAAGCCGGCTGCAAAAAACTGGTCCTCAGCACCAGTGCCGCCATCTACGGCGACAACCCGGTGTGCCCCAAGGTCGAGACCATGTACCCGGAACCGAAGAGTCCGTACGCCATCACAAAGCTGGATGATGAATACTATTGCAACATGTTCGCCAAAGAAGGCAAGCTCCAGACAGCATGTCTGCGCTACTTCAACGTGTTCGGTCCCCGCCAAAACCCGAAGAGCGCATACGCAGCCGCAGTGCCCATCTTCATCACGAAGGCTCTGAACAATGAAGATATCACCATCTTCGGCGACGGTGAACAGACCCGCGACTTCATCTTCGTGAAGGACATCGCCGCAGCCAACGCCTTCATGGCGGAAAGCGATTTCACCGGCGTGTACAACGTGGCATACGGCGGACGCCTCACCATCAACGATCTGGCAGAAAAGATCGTGAAGATCCTTGGCAGCAAGTCCAAGATCGTTCACCTGCCGGAACGCGCCGGTGATGTGAAGCACTCCAGCGCCTGCGTGGATAAACTGATGTCCACCGGCTTCAAGCCGTCCTACACCTTCGATGAAGGTCTGGAAATCGCTGTAAAGGCTTACAAGGAAGCTCTGGGCAAGTAAAAATCGCCCGGACGACAAGCTGACACAAGCACCCTGTGGAAAACATCTGCAGGGTGTTTTTTTATGCTTTTTATTTGACGCTCCGTTCCTTAGTGTCGCCGGGGAAAAGTTCCCCGGTGATCCGAACGGGTCTGTTTTTGACGGGCGACCAATCGCATGAACGGGGGTAAGGGGGAGCCGTCAAAAACAGGGGGTGCATAGCACCCCTTCAGTTGTGCGGCTCAGCTTCGCAAGCTCGCTTGCCGCACGGGGAGGATTTGTTTGCCGCATATTGAAAACGGCGCTGCGCTTATTCGCGGCACGGGGGATTTTGTTTGTCACATGGTTCGGAGAGAGGGGAGCGCGGCGGAGGCACGGCTGTCCGCCGGTAAAAAAAAGCGGGCTGCAGCCTTCGCTGCAACCCGCTCTGCATTTTTTTTACCGGGCGGACGGTGCGCTCAAGCGCACCCGGCGAACCGCCATGCGGTCCGCCGTGCCGTGCCCCGCCGTGCGTATGCTCACTTCATGAGGGCTTCTTCCAGATATTTTCTGCGAAGATCTTCGACTTCATATCTCAACCCTTTCATCAGGGGCAGAGCATTGACATAGACATCTTCGATTTCATCGTCCGTCATATCTTTTTTGACTTTGGCTGCATATTCTGCCAGTTTTTCCTGCAACGGTTTGAGGTACTGTTGATAGAATTCCGGATCGCCGATGAGTTCTGCACCCCAGGTGGCGAAAGCATCTTCTCCCATACCGGTTGCGCCGCCGTAGGGGATCAGCTTATAGTTGCGATAGGTCTTGAAGATGATTTCTTTCCGGATCTCATTGAGCTGTTTTCTGTTCAAATCGAAACGGAGTCTTCCCCATTCGGACACGCCGTGCGGGCCCTGGGTACCGCCCCAGGTCATACCACCGGCGGGAGTCCACACGATGGCATCAAAGAGATAATCGGAACCATTTTCGGGCAGTTTATTGTAATGGGTTTCCCAGCCGAAGAAGATGTGGATCACATAATCGGTATCGGAGAAAGCAAATTCGGTGCGATAAGACCGTGCGGGGCTTTTATCGTCCAGACGGATCGCGCCTTTGTTGTTATACGTGGTATAGAATGACCATGTAGACTTGCCAACCGGATCGGGACCGAAGCAGATATAGGGCTGATTGTGACTGGGTGCGAAGTAACATTCCGGGCTGACTGCCTTTGCGAAGCCCTGTTCCACTTCCCGTGCATTTTCCGCCTCGATCCGCAGGAACACATGCAGACCGTAACGGTCGGCAGCGGCGGTGATCTCGGTGGTTCCCAGCGGTTTTTCGGTGGGGTCGAAGGTCACGTTTCTGGCACCGGTCGCCACGTCGGTTTCAAAGAAGTCCAGTGCGCCGCGATAGGGGATATTGCAATACTGTTTTTCCAGTTTGCAGTAGATTTTGCGCCAGTCGGCAACACTGTAAATGGGCGTATCGAAATATTTGACCGTCAGGACGCGTTTTTCCGGCATGGCAAAATATTTCTGATAAGCGGCGGCATATTTTTCCGCCTCAGCCGTTTTTCCCCAGACCAGACACTGACGCGCCACGCTGCGGATAATGCCGTATTCTTCTTTATTGGACCGTTTTGCCGCTTTGATGACGGGCATAACATCTTTGCCTTCCAGCAGCGCCACGAAGCACTGGAATTTGAGTTTTTCCATATCCGTCAGTTTCAGCGTAGCGATATATTCGTTGGCAACCTTGATGGCATCCGCAGTTCTGCCGCAGGCACCAAGGGAGGACACATACAGCATTTTAGCGTGGACCGGCTCCATATATCTGGTATCCATGGTCAGTTCGCAAAGCTCTGCGGCGAGAGCGTAGTCACCTCTGCCATACGCCATGAGGAAACCGCCATTCCGGGGGAATGCCCAGGAGAACTTGTCCTTTGCCGGGATCCCTTTCAGCGTTGCGCGGGCAGCAACATCTTCCGGCTCCATGGTATCCATACAGTAGTGCGCCGCAATATCAAACCGCTGTTTTGCCGGGTTCTTAGTATCCATCACAAACTTGCGGGCATCTGCAGTGCGATCGCAGGGAGACATGGACATAGACCCGTAATGAGTATTGCTCCTGCGGGGATTGGCAGGCGCATAGAAAAGCAGTTCTGCATAAAGATTGTTGGCTGCTTTCCAGAAAGCGGCGGCATCATCCAGTTTTCCGTAACGGAATGCGATCGCGGCACCGTGAGAGGCGGCGGTCGTGGGATGGATCTTCATCGCTTCCCAGATGGTCTTTTTGTAGTTTTCGTAATCTTCATTCCAGCGGTAAACGTTGGCGAGGATGAGATAGGTCTTCGCCTGATGCATTTTATCCAGCTGCTTCAGCGTCATGGCTTCGCGGGCAACGGCTTCGGCTTTCTTGAAGTCCTTGATCCCGGCATAGTATTCTGCCAGTTCGCTGTAAGTCTTGACCTTCTGAGTGTTTCTGATCGCTTTGTCATTGATGATCGCCATAGCGGCGGGGACCAGTTCCACATCTGCGGCTTTGGCATCGTAGCACTGGATCGTCGTCCAGCCGGGCATACGGCAGCAGGAGATGATGTAATCGTAGATTTTGTACCGCACAGCGGGATCTGCGGAAAATTCGGGATCCTTCAGGAACTCTTTTGCCATTTCAATGCGCTGCGGATAGGAAACCTTTTTACTGAAAGACTTAAACTTTTTGTCGATTGCAGCAATACGTTCTTTGGTTTCCGCAACGCGTTTTGCAGCTTCCGCGGCGGCCTTTTTGCGTTCCAGAACCGCCTTCTGGGCAGGAGTCAGGGGTTTTTCCGGTGCCTTGACGGCGACCTTTTCCGGTGCTTCCGGAGCAGCGGCTTCGGGTTCCGTCGTACAGGCAGTCAGACAGAACAGCCCGGCAAGAACGGGATATGCAAAGATGGAATATTTCATGGTTCGCATCTCCTTATTTGCTGTGTTTCATGAGGTTGAGGATGTGGCGGATCATTTCCAGACGCGCCATGGAGAGATCGAACGCATCGGTATCCATATCGGCGAGGAATTTGAGTGCCTGGCGTGCGGCGAAATCGCCGGGGACATTGGCAGCGTTGCCCAGGAGGGGACGCGCCAGCTGCTGAACGAGCGTGGCATAGCGGACATCGTCGATCCCTTCGCGGTGACCTTCCCACTGGAGGGTGTCCAACACGCCGTCAAAGTGCGTGTAATAGAAGTTCATGCTGCGGAACGTTCCGCCGCGGGTATCATTGAAACCGGCGTTATGGAATGCATAGTTACTGTTGCAGGTCATACCCGCGCGCCATGGAGCAAGACCGTTCTGGCGGCGGTTGAAGGCAGGATTTTCCACCCCGACATGCTGACAGGCGTACCAGCCGAAATCGTTGTCCGGAGAGATGAAGGAGAACTTGTCGGCGAGGTTGTGAGATCTGAAATCGGGCCAGGTCGGAGGCGTGAAGCAATCTGCCAGCCAACCGGCAAGGGCGTAGGTGTGGCGACTGTTGCTCCAGAAGCCGAAGCCTTCTTCCCGGTAGATCTGAACCATGGGCAGGATGCCGCGCAGGGTTGCTCCGCCGTATTCATCCCCCCACGCCAGCTTGAAGTTGTTTCTGCCAAATTTGCGGATATGGTCTTCTTTCTGACGCTTGGCATCAAACCGCATTTCTGCAAGGTTGGTCAGTTTCATACTGGTCGTAACGATAAAGTCGCGCTTGAGGCCGCCTTTGTCGATCAGGTCGAAACGGTAATATGCATTGCGGAAACCGGGGATCACATAGTTGTGAGCGGCAAAGTTTTTAAGCATGGCAACCAGCTGGGCTTCCGTCAGATCGTAGTCATTGCCGTTCAGCTGACGGATGAATTCGATGCCGTTGTATTCCGCCATTTCCGTGCGGAAGGGTTTATCCATATTTTTATACTGCATGGGTTCCGGCAGTTTGAAGGGCAGGATCCGCAGCTGAACGGGGATCTTTCCGATGACTTTGCCGCCGTCCTTCAGGGTGATGGCGCCGGAATAGACACCCGGCTTGCAATCTTCCGTCACGTGAGCGGTCAGGAAGAACTGTTTGAATTCGCCTTCGTTCAGGGTGGCACCGGCGAAAGTCTTGCTGTCGCAGAAATTGGGTTTCATGCTGCGGAACGAGCCGTCCAGACGATAAGAAGTCTGTCCCATATGTTCCAGAAGCGTATCGATCACCGGCGGCGGGGTGAGCCAGTGATAATGGACCGTGCCGTCCTTTTCGGTCAACCGGGCATAGTTGGAAACTTTTTTCGTATCGACCTTGATCAGGTCTTCATCGTGGAGAAGCAGTTCCGGGCAGAGTTTGTATTCATTATCCTGGAAATAGCTGTACCAGGCATTGCCCGCCTGATACCACACTTTGACTGTCTTCAGATCCAGTCTGCTCTTCGGGAACACATTGCCATCCTTGCTCTTGAGATCGCTCACTTCAAACGCCACTTTTCCGTGCTGTTTGAAAGCATAGATCACAAAGGACGCAGGCTCGTACTCATTGAGCGCAGAATAGATCCGCAGGGGCGCGCCCGCCGTGCCGTCTGTGGGATAGGCGTCCGGCAGATACTGCACTTCGCTCATAGCGGGCACAGAATAGTGGATGTAACTGCCGGTGATCTTTCCGGCTTTGGCATCAGCGACCACACGGGTGACATTGGTCTTCTGCTTTTCCGTGCTTTCTTTCATCCGGTTGGCATGATCGAACCAGATGCTGTTCTCGCGGGTCAGAAGCTGATACGCCTTCAGCCATTCAGCCCGCTGTTCGGGAGGAGCCACTTCCACCTGTGCCGTCAGGGGGAACAGTGCGGCACCGGCAAGAAGTGCGGTCAGAAACGATTTTGCTTTCATTCAGGACCTTTCCTGTTGTATGATGATGGGGACTCAATTTATTGCTACACTAACACCGGAAATAACAAAATCAAGAAAAAATCATTGAATAATATTCCTGTTTTATTGCCAAAAATGAGATGCTTCCATATAATAGTATGATCGTTTTGAAAAAGCAACTGGATTTTCTTGAAAAAATTACTTTATTTTTCCGGTTGACTTGCTATATTACTGTAAGATACATCCCTGTACGGGTGTATAAAGTATTGATTTTATTATCGCATTTTATGAACAAAACAATCGAAAGGAAAACAAGCACATGAAACGGAAATTGTTGTGCATGGCGGCACTCACCGCCCTGCTGGCAGGTCCGGCTGCGGCGCAGAACATGGAATATTCCGTGGTCCCTGCCATGAGCAGCGTGAAACGTCTTCCCACCACGGAACCGACCGACGGCATCAAATCCGGCGTTCTCGGCTTTGTGGCGGCGAAGGGGGAATTTGAACCGGCATCCTTCGTGATCAAGTCAGACAAAGCCGCGAAGAAAGTGGTTCTGACCCCCACCGATCTGAAAAACGCCAAAGGCGACAAGATCCCCGCCTCCGCACTGGATCTGAAGGTTCTTAAGATCTGGTATCAGGCAGGCACCGGCTGGCACAGCTATTTTGCCGACACCACCGGCAGAACGCTGGTCCCGGAACTGCTGCTCAACGATGAAACGCTGGTCAAAGTCGATCCCGTGAAGAAAGACAACTACCTGCGCGTGACCAACGCCCAGGGCAAAGTGGAACATGTCTGGATCAGCAACTATGTGGAACTGGAAATCCCCTTCGACACCTGGAAAAACACCATCGCCGACGCCCCCACATTCCAGCCGTTCACGCTGGATGCCAACGCGTGGAAGCAGATCTGGGTGACCCTGGAAGCCCCGAAGAAGGCGGAAGGTCTCTACAAGGGCGAAATCAAAGTCACCATCGACGGCAAAAAGATGCAGAGCATCCCGGTCGCGGTCCGCGTGCTGCCCTTTGAACTGCCCACCCCCATGACCAATTACGATCTTTCAAGGGTTTATTATACAAGCACTTACAACGGATTAAACCTGGCTGGCTATCTGCAGAGCAATGGGAAAGACTGGAAGACAGCCGAAGCCCGTCTGCGTGCGAACTACAAGAACCTGAAGCGCCACAATATGCTGAACCCCATGGTCCGCACCGCCCGCGCCATGGGCTACCGCTGGAAACCGGAGGAACAGGATGAAATCTTCCGCCGCCAGATCACGATCTACAAGGAATGTGGTCTGGATACTTCCACGCTTTTCGATGCCGTCCGCGGCATCCCCGACAACGGCTACCTGATGCACAAGGACCGCAAACTGCCGCTGGCTGAACAGAAGCTGCCCTCCTACTGGGAAAAAGATATCCTCGCCGGGAAAAAGATGGTGGAGGAAATACTGGGCAAGGGCGTTGATGTGTACTGTTTCGGCTGGGACGAACCGAGCATGGCGCGTCTCCGTGGCCAGAGACTTCCGTGGAAATTCCTGCATGACAACGGTTTGAAAACATACAGTACCGCTCACTCCGCCCATCTGCTCCACGGCGGTTACAATGAAGACTTTGTAAACTACGGCGGCAGCTATGACAAAGACTCCGCTGCCAAGTGGCATGCGATCGGCGCCCGGATCACCACCTACGCCGCACCCCACACCGGTCCCGAAAACCCGGATGTTGTCCGCCGCAACCACGGCATGGACCTCTATCTGTGCGACTTTGACGGCACCAACAACTACGAACTGGACGGCGGCTGGAACGATTTCCGCGGTGCCACCTACAACTTCCGCGGTTTCAACTGGATCTACCCGGGTACCATCGAACCGATCAACACGATCCAGTTCGAAGGTTTCCGGGAAGCGATCGATGATGTGAAGTACGCCACGCTTCTCCAGCAGCTCGCCCGCAAAGCCATCGCCACCGGCAAGACGGATAATGTCTACGCCGGCAAAATCGCGCTCCAGTATCTGGCACTGATCGACGGCAAGAAAGCCGATCTGAACACGGTCAGACTCGAAATGATCAACCACATCATGCGTCTCCGTACCATGGTGAAATAAGGAAAGGACTGAACCATGAAATTCAAAGCTCTCCTTTTTGCTCTCGCCGGCGCAGTGATGCTGACCGGCTTCTCCCCTGCGCTGCAGGCACAGAAAAAAGCTCCTGCAAAACCGCAGAAATATGATGCACGCACCACAAACAACAAGATCAATGCGCTGCTCAATGTCAGCGCAGAACGGGATATCCAAAAGATCCGTGCCATGATCGCCGATTACCGGAAAGATGCGAAATTCGGCACCGATGCGCTCTATACCTTCGACCTGATCGAAGCCGGTCTGAACGCCAAGGGCAATCCCAAAGCAGTCAAGCTGCCCAAGACGCCGGAAGGCATGAGCGCCAACGCCGTCAGCAACGCATTTTTCAGCACGGCAAAAGTCTTTATGTACCTCCGGGATTACCCCATTGCCCAGTTCTTCGGGACTGTCCGGCAGAAAGAGGTTCCCGTCTATGTCTGTAATGCGGTTGCCCTCGCTCCGAAGGATGTGACCGGTTGGGAAACGACAAAAATCAACGCCCCCGTGGCGACCGGTTTTGAAAAGTACAACGAAAAAGCCGCCGCCCTGCTCATCAATGACGTGAACAGCGTCCGTGACTCCGCTACGCTCAAGAGCGACAAGAACTGCCCCGTTTCCTTCCGTGTTGCAGCGGATAAATACGGGATCAGCATTTACATCAAGGCAGTTACGGCGAAGACAGATGAAATCTTTGCCGGTCTGGCATACGGCGGCATGTACGAAATGTATCTGCAGCCGGGTCAGGGTGAGTTCTACTACCAGTGGCTCTACTATGTGAACCCGGAAAAATGCAACGAAGCCGAATGGATGACTCCCGGCAAGCACTACCGTTTCCTGAAAGAATACATGGAATACGATTCAAAGGCTGTCGAAGGCGGCATCGGCACGGTCTTCTTCATTCCGTGGACCACGCTTTATGACCGTCTTCCGGATGCGAAGAGCGAATGGAAACTGGGCGTTGTTCCGTGGGTCGCGGAAGGCGGCTTCACCTGGGGCAGCGGTCAGGTCCACGAGCTGAACAAGTTCGGCACGCTGAAGTTTGCAGGTCTGGAAAAGATCATGCCGGACATCAAGCGCCAGCTGGTCATGGCGGCATGGGGCAAGTACAAGAAGGAAAACGGCGCCGTCCTCACTTTCTGGAATGATGAACAGCGGGGCGACCGCAAGTTTGAAGCGGAAGTCGTGATCCCCCTGAGAGATAAATGCACGGAATGGGGCAAACTCGTCAAGGCGGATATGGATGCCGCCACAGTGGAAATGCTCTTCAAGGAAGCGGTGCCCGTCTGGAACGAATTCAAGTTCGTGGTTGACGATCTCCGCACGCAGTATCTGCAGAAGCAGCTGCTCAGCGAGTAAAACCGGAACAAGTAACGGGGCAGGACTTTGCTTTGTGACTGCCCCGCAAAGCAATAACGCCTTTGGGGAGTGCAATTTATGAAACGGAAAATGTTCTATATTGCGGCATTTGCCGCTCTGCTGACAGCTCCGGTGTCTGCGCAAAATCTGGAATATTCGGTCGTTCCCGCCATGAGCAGCGTGAAGCATCTGCCGGATGAAGAACCGACGGACGGGGTCAAGTCCGGTACGGTCGGCATCATTGCGGCGAAAGGCGAGTTTGAATCTGCCTCATTCCTGCTCAAATCGGATCGCACGGTAAAGAAAGCAGTCCTGACGCCCACCGATCTGAAGAATGCCAAAGGCGATACGATCCCCGCCTCCGCACTGGACCTGAAAGTGCTGAAGGTCTGGTATCAGGCAGGTACCGGCTGGCACAGTTATTTTGCCGATGTCACCGGCAGAACACAGGTTCCGGAGCTGCTGCTCAACGATGAGACTCTGATCAAGGTCGATCACGCCACGAAAGACAATTATCTGCGTGTAATCAACGCCGCCGGCAAGGCGGAATATGTCTGGATCAGCAACTATGCCGAAATTGATGTTCCCCTCAATCTCTGGCAAGATACCGTTGCGGATACGCCCACTTTCCAACCCATCTCGCTGGATAGTGGAAAGTGGAAACAGATCTGGGTGACACTGGAAGCACCGAAAGCGGCGGAAGGTCTGTATAAGGGAGCGATCGATGTCACCATCGACGGCAAAACGGTTCAGAAGATCCCGGTCGCCGTCCGGGTGCTGCCCTTTGAACTGCCCGCGCCCATGACCAATTACGATCTGACAAAGGAATTTTATTGCGGGATCCTCACCAGCGACCAGTTGAACCGTTATCTTCAGCAAAGCAAGATGGATTGGGCGCGGTCCGAAGCCCGTCTGCGGGCAAGCTACAGGAATATGAAACGGCACAATCTGGTACATCCCAATCTGCCCACTGCCCGGAATCTGGGCTTCCGTCACAGCACCGAACTGGCAGACCGGGTCTTCCGGCGGAATCTGGAGATCTACAAAGAGTGCGGCATGGATACCAAAACGCTCTTTGATGCGGTTCGGGGGATTCCCGATTATGCCTATCTCAAGCACAAAGATCGGAATCTGCCCTTGGCAGAACAGAAACTGCCGGACTACTGGGAACGGGATATCCTCGCCGGCAAAAAGATGGTTGAGGAAGTACTGGGCAAAGGCGTGACCGTATATTGCTTCGGTTGGGATGAACCGGGCATGCGCACGCTGCGTGCGGAACGGCTTCCATGGAAGTTCCTGCACGATAACGGGTTGAAAGTCATCAGTTCCGCCCACTCCGGACATCTGCTGCACGCCGGTTACAATGAGGACTTTGTGGACCTCGGCGGGACATACGAAAAAGCCGAGGCAGCCAAGTGGCACGCCATCGGCACCCGGGTCACCACCTACGCCGCCCCTCACACCGGACCGGAAAACCCGGATGTGGTCCGTCGGAATCACGGACTGGATCTCTATCTCAGCGATTATGACGGCACTTATAACTACATTCTGAACAACCGCTGGAACGATTTCACCGGCGCAGCTTACAATTTCCGGAGCTTCAGCTGGGTCTATGACGGCTCCCTCGAACCGATCAATACGATCCAGTTTGTCGGGTACCGGGAAGCGATCGACGACGTGAATTACGCCACGCTGCTCCGGCAGCTTGCCCGGAAAGCCATCGCCACCGGAAAGACGGAAAATGTTTACGCCGGCAGGATCGCACTCCAGTACCTGGCGCTCATCGACGGCAAAAAAGCCGATCTGAATACAGTCCGTCTGGAAATGATCAACCACATTCTGCATCTGCGGAAGCTGGTGAAGTAAGGATTGGCTTTTCTCCGTCCCACTTTTCCCAAAAACATTTGGAGGGATTGCTCCGCTGTTCCAGCGTTCGCAATCCCGTTTTTTTGTCGTTTTCCGGATAAAAAAATTGCGAAGTGCAGTCTGAAAGGGCTGTACTTCGCTTCAAAAATCTTTGGAAAAAGGGTTCGGGAAACAGGGGCTGTTGCAAAACTGTCAAAGAGAGTATGCGCAGCTCCGTTTCTTATTTTTTGAGTGTAAAACAAGCACGCTGAAGGCGAAATGCGAAATGCGGAATGCGGAATGCGGAAGTGCCTGCGGCACATGAAGTGCGGGAGGCTTGCGACCGTCAAACCGCTCCCGCGCTCCTGCAGAGCGCAAAATCGTGGGTAAATCCATAACCTATGGGCAAGCCCATAGGCTGTGATCCCGCGCTCCTCCGGTGCGCATCTGAATCCGCCTGCATGGATTGTTTTCAAAGAAATATTTATCAGGACAGTCGCAGCAGATACAGGAAAACAGTTTTGCAACAACCCCTTTTTTCCCGATACGCACTCCGTTACCGGGTAAAGCGGCAGATGGTGATGTCCTGTAAAGTTTCAGTGCCGTAGGGTTTGCCGCCGGAACAGTATGCCGTGAGAATATTCCCGTTGCTGCAGAACAGGATCGCGCAGTAACAGAACCCACATCCTGCCTCGGTATCGAACGCGTTATGTCCGGTCCAGGTATTGCCGTTATCGCTGCTGAAAGCCATAGCATAGGGCGCCCGGTCCCAGCTCCAGGGACACCTGCCGGCATGATCCAGCGCCATGCCGTACCGGGGTTTCTGATCGTTCCAGATGGCAACCAGATCGCCGGTCACAGGGTCACGCTTCATGCTCAGGGGGGCGGGGGGACTGAGAAATTCGGGGGCGGGAATGGCATCGGTCCAGTTCAGACCGCCATCGTAGGAAAAGGCTTTGTACTGACATCCCTGATCGGTCCGTGCCCAGAGCATGACTCTGCCGTCTTCCAGTTCCACCACGCCCGGTTCCTGAAGTCCGGTGCGGCTTTCGCTGACGGCGGGCAGGATCCAGTCCGGCGCTTCATACCATGTGGCGCCCTCATCGTCGGAATAATAGACATAATCCACAGCTCTGCCGTCCAATCCGAAACTGGTAGCAGAAACCTGCCCTTTCCAGCGGTGACAGGCGGCAGGCAGCAGCAGACGGCCGGACTTGAGCTGGATCAGGCGGTCGTTATTGACCACATAGTAACCGGGCGCGCCGATAATGTACTGCGGTTCGCTCCAGGTTGCGCCGTCATCATCCGAGACTTTCAGCATGGGGCGGCAATCCGTACAGCCCTCGAACAGGCGTTTTTTCAGGTAGATGAAGCAGATCCTGCCGCTTTGCAGACGGAGAAGGGAGACGCTCATCACGTTGCCGTAACCGGGGTCATGCTCCACCAACACTTCCGGCTCGCTCCAGGTGGTGCCGCCATCTTTGGACTTGATCACAACGATGTCCGCGCAGGCATCATCCCGCCAGTCCTCACCGATATAACGGGTGTATGCGAAAAGGATGGTACCGTCTTTCAGTTCCACAAAGGCGCCTTCCGAGTTACGGTTATGTTCCTTTGTAGCGTTCACTCTCAAAACTTTTTCAGATTTCATACTTTCTCCTTCCGGTTAATTGTCCTACAATATACCATCTCAAAAAAAATGCAAGCATATTTTCAAAAAAAGACAAAAAAAACCGGCACGGAGCGAACTCCGGACCGGTCTGCCGTAGAGGAAAAGTAAAAAACTTATTCCTGAACGATGGCTTCTGCGGGGCAACCGCCGACGCAAGCACCGCAATCGATGCATTCATCAGCGTTGACTTCTGCGACACCATCTTTCATAGCGATTGCGCTGACGGGGCAAGTCCCGACGCAAGCTTCGCAACCGACGCACTTTTCAGTTTCGACTTTAGCTGCCATTTTCGTTTCCTCCAATAAGGGTTGAGTTACTTAGGGTATATCATTAAGATAACATAATTTTTGAAAAGTTCAAGTCCGGATCGGAAAAAAGTGCTTTTTCCTTATTACCAGACCTGCCCTTTGCTTTCGTAGTACGCCGCCACATGGGGGATCACCGGCTTGATGAGTTTCTTGATCGCCTTGGCATACTCACGGATCTCCCACTGGGCATGTTCGCTGTCCCGCAGTTCCAGGAAGTGCAGGAGATTGTTCAGGTCCACGGTCCCCCAGAAGGTAACCATCATGTTCTGGGGGAGAACACCGCGTGCCTGTTCGCGGCAGACGCCGGCATCCAGCAGATCGTTGTACAGCTTGAGAGAATCTGTGTTCTGTTTGCGGATCATTTCCCGGAGTGCGGCATCATCAAAGTTGGCATCTTCCACGCTTGCCTGACGGTTGGTTTCCGCCTGACGGCGCAGGTGTTCCGGGGTGTAAAATTCCATATCGATCTCCGTATAGCGGCGGCTGATCTCGTTGTAGGACCAGGTGCGGTGGCGGTGCCACTGACCGCGGATGAAGAGAGGACAATGGATGCTGAAGGTGAAGACAATGTGTTCCAACGGGGAGGTATGGCGGTTTTCGATGAGGTAATTCAGCAGACCCACATCCCGGTCATCCATTTCCTGTTTGATCTTTCCGAAAGAAACGCGAGCTGCGTTGACGATTGTCGATTCGGTTCCGAGGGTGTCGATCAGTCCCACCCAGCCCTGACCGCCGAGAACACTCACATGGTTTTCGGGCGGGATATTGATGTGCTGCTGTGCCATTTTTTCCACTGTCCTTTGTCTTTGCAATTATTAATAACTAAACACTTACTCCGGTAAGATAAACCGCCAAAAGAAAAATGCAAGCGTTTTTTTGAAATTTTTTCCAAGAGTTATGCGGTTTTCTTTCCCGCCTTGATCCGTTCCGGAATGCCGGTCTTTTTCAGTTTCCGGATCGTCCACCAGTAATCAATGGCAACAAGGATCGTTGCAAAGAGCCACGCCAGCGGGTGGGAAATCGCTGCGCCCTTGAACCCGAACCAGGCGGTCAGGAAAATCGCACCGAACACGCGGGCGAACAGTTCCGCCACTCCCGCCCAGAAGGGGATCGAGGCATGCCCCATGCCCTGCTGAGCATTCCGGAAGATGAAAAGCTGACCAAGGATCACGTAAAACATTGCCTGGAACTGCAAATGGATCACGCCGTAATCCAGAGCCACGGCGTTATCCACATTATCTTTCAGGAAGATCTTAACCAGCTGCGGTA